>DATCCP010000326.1:0-8526 GCA_036511215.1 Candidatus Krumholzibacteriaceae bacterium | reverse complement strand
AAGGCGGACCACTGGCGCCGTCGCATTCTCACGGATTGGTTGCAGGATCTTTCCGGGGAACCCTCGCGGGCGTTTCGCTTTCCGGGCGGATTCCCCAGGGGTTTTCAGGAACGCGCCGCGTGAAAAGCGAGAAGAAAATTTTTCTCCACTCCGGCAGTTGAGCGCGGCCAAGGCATCGGCCGGGCGATTGGCTCTGGCGCCTTATCATGCACCTTGCGTGCAAACTGGTCGCGCGGCATTCGGCAGAGAGACGGGCGTTGGGTCTATGCGGATACGTCCTTTGGTCTAAGATTCCCTAGGCAAGGAGTGTGGCGACGAGTCCCGACAGGACGATTCCATCGAAGGTGCCGGCGCCGCCTATGCTCGCCACTCCCGTGCTGATGCGTCCGATGCGGCGCAGGTTGAGGAGATCGGCGCCGAGAAGCGGTCCGAGGACGCCCGCCGTGAAAGCGACCGGCGGCGCGAGATCCCGCGTCAGGACAAAGGCGCACCCTGCCGCGACGATCGCCGGCACCGGCGCCGGCATGACGATGCCGACGTTCTCCACGGGCCGGGCGACAAGATGACAGACGACGACGTTGATGGCGACGGCCGCCCCGGTCATCGCGAGCGCCGTCGGACCGTGAGCGGCGATCCGCGTTAATTCATACGCGACGATCATGCACGGGATGACGCATCCGCCTACGTTGACCGCGATGACCGTGTACGAGGACGGGCGGTTCCACGCGGGAAACATTCGCCCGACGCCGAAAAGCCCGAGCGGCGTCGTTTCGATCGACATGACGCGGGGAATTCTCCTCACCGGGATATTGATGAGCCCCCCGACGAATATGGAAATGACGACGAGGAGCGAGAGCGCGGGGCCCAGGCCGAGCTTGCCGAGCGCGGAGGCCATCGCGTCGGCGAGGAACAGCGGAAAGAGGATCACGAGCGCGACGAACAGCAGCAGCGAGAGGCAGCCGAACGGTACGGTACGGAACATGCGCATTGCTCCCTTGCGTGGAGAATAATCGCGTGCAGGGTACCGTGGAGGAAATGATTTGTCAAACGTTCACGAGGGCCGGCGGGGTCCACGCCTGGACTCTGACACCGCCCCGCTGTTCCCGCTTGGCCCGGTAGAGGGCTTTGTCCGCGAGCGCGATCAGTGCATCCGGTGAGATGTCCTGCTGCGGCGGCACCAGGCTGAAACCGGTGACCCCGAAGCTCGCCGACACCGGGATGCTCTCGGCCCCGAATATCACGGCTTTTTCCGAAACGATGCGGGCGAATCGCTCCGCGGCGACGCTCCCTCCGGCGGGGCTCGTCTCGGGCAGGACAATGAGGAACTCGTCCCCTCCGTAGCGCGCGATCCAGTCGCAATCGACCCTGATGACCGCCTTGATGGATTGGACGAAGGTCCTGAGCGCCCTGTCCCCCGCGGGATGGCTGTAGCCGTCGTTGATCCGCTTGAAGTCGTCGATGTCGCTCATGATTAACGACAGCGACCGCGCGTATTTCCTGGCTCTCCTGATCTCCTGCGGAAGACGATCGTTCAGATAGGTCCGGTTGTACGCGCCGGTCAGCGGGTCGGTGATCGAGATGATCTTCGTCTCTTCATTGACCCTTTTCAGGCACTCCTCGAGCCCGAGAATGCGTTTCGCCGTGTTCAGCCGCGCGATCAGCTCCGCGGGGTGATACGGCTTGCTCAGGAAGTCGTCCGCGCCCGCCTGAAGGCCGGCCACGATGTCATCCTTGGAGCTTTTGGCTGTGAGGAGCACGATGTAGACATAGCCGGCCGAGGGTGCCTCGCGGATCGATCGGCACAGCTCGATGCCGTCCATCTCGGGCATCATCCAGTCGGTCACGACGATCGGGAAGAATCGTTCGCGCGTGAGCTCGAGCGCCCGGCGTCCGTTTTCGACCGTCGTCACGGCGAAGCCCGCCTTTGTCAGCATGAATTCGAGCTGCTTTCGCAGGGCGGGATGATCCTCGGCGACGAGCACATGGTAGTCGCTGTTCATTCCTTCAGACTCCTTAGGAGGGACGCGAGATGCCTTTCGAGCGCCTGGACGGCGCCGCCGATTTCGCCGAGGCGGCCCTCGCGGCTCCGTTCCTCGATCGTCCGGGCCTCATCGGTGATGTCCCCGAGGCCGAGGTTCGCCGCGGCCCCCTTGATCGAATGGGCCGCGCCGACGGCCTTCTGTGCGTCTCCCGATGCAACGGCTTCCGCGATCGTCGTCAGGTCGGACCGGGTAGTTTGTGCAAACAGATCGAGTAGCTCGAGACAGTCCGCTTCCTCGAGTCCGATGTCGCGAGCGAGTTGCGCCACGTTCATACGGCCTCCCTGTGTGCGGCGCACTTTTCGATGGCTGCGAGAACGGTTTCCCTTCTGATCGGTTTGGTAATGTAATCCGTCATGCCCGCCTCGAGGCAAAGCTCACGGTCGCCGTTCATGGCCCGCGCGGTCATGGCGATGATGGGTATCGCGGAGAATCCTCGAGCCCTTATCGCCTTGGTCGCCTCGATCCCGTCCATGACGGGCATCTGGATATCCATGAAGATGAGGCGGAACCGCTCGGGAGAGGCGATGAATTTCTCGAACGCCTCCCGTCCGTTGGAGGCTATGTCAACCTCGCAGCCTGCCTTGGCCAGCATGAGCTGCGCGAGCTTCTGGTTGACCGGGTTGTCCTCGGCGAGGAGTATGCGTATCGGAGGCGACTCGGGCCTCTTTTCGGCGGCGTCGGAGACGCCAGTCCTCGCGTGCCCCTCGCTGGCGGGCGCGGCGTCCGGATTCTTTATTATCCGCTTGAGAAGTGCGAGGAGCTCCTCGCGGCGCGCGGGCTTGCTCAGGTGCCCGTCGAACTTCTCCTTGACGCATTTCTGGGCCTCCCGGTCGATGAGGAGGGAGGAGCCGATAACGACCGGGTGCTCGCCGCCGCACAGCCGGCGCATCTCTCCGAGCGCCCCGCAGCCTTCTGCGACCGCCAGCCCCACGTCGACGATGACGAAATCGATCGCGTCGCCGGCGTCCCTCGCGCGCTCGAGCGCGGCGATCGCCTCGGCGCTCGTCGCCGAGGCGACGACGCGCATGCCGAGGGAGGTCAGATGGCGCGTCAGGCTCTCGGCGGCCCGCGCATTGTCGTCAACGACGAGCAAATTCCTTTGAGGCAACTGCTCCATTGCGGGACGTCCATCGGCTGCCTCGGGTGAGTATCCCAGCCAGGCGGTGAAATGGAACATGCTGCCCACGCCCGGCTCGCTCTCGACCTGGATATCGCCGCCGAGGAGTGTGGCGATCTGTTTGCAGATCGTCAGTCCGAGGCCCGTGCCTCCGTGTTTCCTCGTCGTCGAACCGTCGGCCTGGAAGAAGGGTGCGAAGATGATCGAGAGCTTGTCCTGGGGAATCCCGATCCCCGTGTCCCGCACGGCGACGTGAAGCTTGAGCCTGTCGTTTTCGATCCCATCGACACCGAGCGAGAGCTCGATCTCCCCCGATTCGGTGAACTTGGAGGCGTTTCCGAGGAGGTTGACGAGAATCTGCCGGAACCGGAACGGGTCTCCCCGCAATCCCGGTGGAACCCGGTCGTCGATGCTGCACAGGAGCTCGATTCCCTTCGGCGCGATCTTGGGGCAGATGAGCTGGCAGACCTCGTAGGCGATCTGAGCGGGTTCGAACGGAACGTTTTCGAGATCGAGACGACCCGCCTCGATCTTCGAGAAATCGAGGATGTCATCGATGAGCGAAAGGAGCGTGTCGGCGCTCGTCTTGATTATTTTCGTGTAGTCGCGCTGCTCCTGGGGCAGATCGGAGTCGATGAGCATGTCGCTGAAACCGATTATTGCGTTCATCGGCGTTCGGATCTCGTGGCTCACGTTGGCGATGAACTGGCTCTTCGCCTTGTTTGCGAGTTCCGCTTCCTCCTTGGCTGTTCGCAGGACGCGCTCGGTTTCCACTCGTTCGGATATGTCCCGGAAGATGAGCTGGAAACACCTTCGCCCGTCGAGATCGACGACCGCGGCGCACGTGCTGACGGGAATCGTCCGCCCGTTCTTCGCGACGATTTCGGCTTCGACCGTGCACCGGGCATCGGCGGCGTAGAGCGGGAAGCCTTCGCGCACGGCGTCCACAAGATGCTTCGGGTAGATATCGTATATGTGCATCGAGAGGAGCTCGGTCCGCGCGCGTCCCGTGAGCGCTTCCGCGCGAGCGTTGCAATCGACGATCCCCAGCATGCCCGATTCGACGATGAAGATCGCGTCGTTGTTGGCGTCGAAAAGGCCGCGGTACTTCTTCTCGCTCTGCCGCAGATTATCGTAGGTGTGGTTGAGCGTGATGACCTTTCCCATCTCCTCGGCGATTGCGTTCAGCAGATCTCTCTCCTCGGCGAGGAACGGCCCTTCGACCGCCGGAGGCCGCTCTTCCGTGTAGCAGACTTCAAGCCCCCCGATCAACCGGCCGTGGATGAAGAGGCCGCTCGCGAGCTTCCAGGGAGTCTCGCGGTAGTTGGAGGTCCTGAATTCCTGATTCTCGAGGACGATGCGCGCGCAGGCGATCTCCGAGTGTTGCCAGCCCGAAGGAATGATCTCGATGGTTTCCTGGAGCATGCGTTCGAGCGAGCGGTCCTGATTGTCGATGAGCCTGGATATCCTGATGAGGCAGTTCAATTCCTTGATTCGCAGGCGAAGGTCACACGCTCTCCGTTCCAGCGTCTCCTTGAATCGCTTGCGCTCGGTCACGTCCTTTATGAACATGATGAACGAGGAAACTGCCCCGGAGTTGTCGCGCATAGGGACCGAGGAGATCTCCGCGACGAACGTGCCGCCGTCCTTCGTCATGAGGGCGCACTCGATGTCCCCCGTCATGTTCTCGAGCAGCGCCCGGGCGACGTCGAACTGCATCTGCTCGCGTCCGTCGGGAGAGAAGAAGGTCCATATGCTCTTGCCGACAAGCGCCTCTTTCGAGGGATATCCGAACAATACGGGAGCTTTCCGGCTGCAGTCGAGAATGGTGCCTTCGGAGTCGAACACCGTGACGGCGTTGGGAGACGATTCCAGCAGAAGGCGCAGCGTGGCACCGCCCTCTTTATGCAGGGAGGCGGCGCGGTACCGGTCAGTGACGTCGATCATGTATTCGACGACCAGGTGCGGAGCGCCGTCCCGATCGAAGACGGGATGGGCATGGATTTCAAAGTTCTGTGGAGAGCCGTTGTTTTTCGGCCACGCGTATTCGACGATCGCGTGCGTTCGCGTGACGACCGACTGCTGCGCCGCGTATCGAGTTTCGCCGCTGAGCGCCCCGATGTTCTGCGAGGAGCTTTTCGAGCTTGGAACGAATATGCCGCACGCGAGAGCGGCCGTATTCGCGACGAGCACCGAAAGATCGTCCGCGCTCCGTATGCACAGCGGCAGGGAAATCGAATCGAGGATCTCGATGAGGAATGCCGCCTCGGGATTCGACATCAGCCCGGGGCGCACCGGGCGTGCGGCCGAGGCCTCCGGCGCGGCAGGTTCGGCGCCCCCCCTGATGTTTTCGTCGGCGGGTGCACGCTGCGCGTCGGCTCCCAGCAGACTGATGATATCAAACGGTGAAGATTCCCGCTTCATTTCCCGATGCTCCCTGCTGTTAATCGTCCGGTTTACTTTACAGTTCGCAACCGGCATGCCGCCGAAAAAAGAGTCTGCCCCGGGCGGGACTTCGGTCCCAGGAGACGGAGCCCCATGCCCTGCCAGGGCACCGGGCGGGGGCTTGTGCCTGGCGATGGAGCGCCGGTGCTCGACTTTGGTCCTATCGCAACGGTGTGTGGATGCGCTGAGGCGCGGGGGTGTCGTCCCGCGTTTCCGTGCATTTTGCACAGACGGCGCTCGCGGGGAATGGGCGCCTAGCTGTTTTGTATGGAAGAGCTCTCGGGCACGCTCTCGCGCCTCGCCGCGGCCGCTCCGCACCGGATGCCCTCTTCGGGCGCGTACCGGCAGAGCCTCTCGAGTATGAGATCGAAGAGAGGCGTGCCCCGGTTCATCCACCGGAAGCTCATCTCCTCCAGGTAGCGGGGGAGCTTGTTGAGCGGAACGCCATGGTATTTCATAAGCCGTTCCTTGGCGAACGGCCAGAACCCTTTCGCGCTGCAGTAGACTTTGAGTCTCGGAAAGTTCTTCCCGTAGTCGACGATTTCGAGCTTCCGGTCGCCGCACCGGAGGACACGGCCGTTTGGCGATTTTTTCGTCAGGATGAGGCAATCATCGCCGAATGTGAGGTGGAAGAAGATCGCGCTGTCGGGGTCATTTGAGATCGCGAGATGCTGACCCGCCTCGCGGTCGCCGGGAACGGCGCCGTCCGCGCAACGCCCGTCGGCGAGCGCGCACCTGATCGTGTCGATCGATTTGAGGACGGTCGGATAGCTGATCCCGGTCTCCCCGGTGATGACCGTCGCGGACATCTCGAGCTCGAAGAGCTTCACGAGCCAGAGCCATTCGTGCGCGGTGAGTTTGACGTTGTTGAGGTATCTGCCCGCGAATGGGTTGAACGTATGGCCGCACCCCGCGCAGCGCCTGCGCTTCCCGTTCTCGATCTCGTAGAGCTTCTCGCTCGAGCAGGACGGACAGTGAAAGCCGCCGGTCATGCTGCACCGCGTGAGCACGTAGTGCATCGCGACTTTTTCCGATTTCACGATCTTCTGGAAGTCGAGCACGTTCATCAGTGAATCCTGTTCCGGTGCGGATGCCTGCCCTGCGCCGGTGTACGCCACCGGCGCGGGTTGCATGGACAGATTATGCAAAGCGCGCTCCACGTCAACCGCACTTAGGTCCTAACGGCATACGCCTTTAGGCCTATGGGCGCATTCGCGGGGTTTCGCGCGGAGATGAGCGGAGGGAGCTATTTGAACGTGGGGGAGACGAGGTTCAGCTTCTCGGCCATGCGAACGAGCTCGGCGAAGGTGCGAGCCTGCATCTTTCGCATGGCGTTCGCCCGGTGGATCTTCACCGTTTTCTCGCTCAGTGCGAGCTCGTCCGCGACCTGCTTGTTCGCGAGCCCGGCGGCGACCCGGACGAACACCTCGTGCTCGCGGGGCGTGAGCGACTTGATCCGGTCGTGGATCTCGCGCAATTCGAGATTGTGGCCGAGGGACACGCGGCTTCTGTCGAGCGCTTTGTTGACGGCGTCGAGAAGGGCCTGGTTCTCGAACGGTTTCTCGAGGAAATCGACCGCGCCCGCTTTCATGGCGCGCACGCTCTGGGAGATGCTTCCGTATCCCGTGATGAAGATGGCCGGGATATCCACTCCCGATTGCACCAGCCGCTCCTGGAGCTCGAGCCCGCTCAGCCCCGGCAACCGCACGTCGAGGACGAGGCATGCCGGGCCCTCGGGACGGGTGCTTGAGAGGAACTCCTGCGACGAAGAGAAGGCCTCGACCGGCAGACCGATCGAGCGGATGAGCTTGATCAGCAGGGAACGGATAGAAGGATCGTCGTCGACGACGTATACGACAGGCCGCTGTTCGCTCATATCGGCCTCACCTCCAGCCGATAATCCTACATCAGGCAGAATACCTCTCCGCGGACTCTCCCGTAAAGGGAAAATTTTCGACCTACGTCGATCATTGCCCCGGCCCATTACCGGGAGCGTGCGCTCAGTTGAGCCCGCGACGCTCGAGAAGCGGCTCGATCTTCGGCTCGCGTCCCCTGAAATTCCTGTAGAGCGTCATCTCGTCGTCGCTGCCGCCCGCCGCGAGGATGTTCTTCCGGAAGGATTGCGCCGTCTTCTGATCGAACAGGCTCGTTTCCTTGAACGCCTGGAACGCGTCGGCATCGAGCTCCTCCGCCCAAATGTAGCCGTAGTATCCCGCCGAGTAGCCGTCCCCGAAGACGTGGGCGAAGTACGGGCTCCGGTAGCGGGAGACGATCTCCGGAATGAGCCCGATCCGTCCGAGCGATTGCGCCTCGAACGCGTTCGCGTCGAGCTCCTTCGGCTCGGCGAGCGTATGCCAGTCCATGTCGAGGAAGGATGCGGCGAGATACTCGACCGTGGCGAATCCCTGGTTGAACGTGCGCGAATTCGTGATCTTCGCGATGAGATCTTCCGGTATCGGCGCGCCAGTCTTGTAGTGCCGCGCGTAGATTCGGAGGAACTGCGGATCCGTCGCCCAGTTCTCCATGATCTGCGACGGGAGCTCGACGAAATCGGTCGAGACGCCCTGGGTCGTCGTATAGACGCACTCGGAGAGAAGTCCATGGAGCGCGTGGCCGAATTCGTGGAACACGGTTGTCACCTCGTCGAAATTGAGGAGGGTTGGCGTCTCCGCCGTCGGCTTCGCGAAGTTCCCGACATTGAAAATGACCGGCGTCTCGAGGGCGCCTCCCATCTTCGACTCGGCGCGGTAAGCCCCGCACCAGGCGCCTCCCTGCTTGCTCTCGCGCGCATAGTAATCGGTGTAGAGGATTCCGATGTGGCGGCCGTCCGCTTCCTTGACCTCGAACGTGCGCACGTCCGGGTTGTACTTCGGGATGTCCGTGCGTTCCTCGAAGGTGACGCCGTAGAGCTTGTTCGCGAGC
>DATCCP010000325.1:0-4663 GCA_036511215.1 Candidatus Krumholzibacteriaceae bacterium | reverse complement strand
CTCGGACGGCATCACCCGGAGCTATTCGAAACCGGGGACGGAGCGATGAGATGACATACCGCAGAGCGTGGATCGCTCTCCTCCTCGTCGCGATTCTGACGCCGCTCGGCATCGTCGCCGCGGGGGGCGCCTGGGGGGAATGGGGCATCGACGGAATCAAGGAGCGCGTCGGTTTCGTGCCCGGCGGGATGCGGTCGGCCGCGGGCGCCGCGGAGCGGCCGCTCCAGGATTACACGGTTCCGGGGTTTGAACGGGGGTTTTTCCGCGAGCGGCTCGGGACGATCGTGGCGGCGCTCCTCGGCGCGGGGGTCACGGCGGCCGCGGCGATCGCCCTCATGAGGATAGCGAAGCATGGCGACGTTTCTTGAGAAAAACACCGCGGCGGCCGCGAACGCCCTCGAGCGCACCGTCGCGAGCGAGCGGTGGTGCCGCGCGCCGGGGTTTCTCCAGGCGGTCGACCCCCGCGTCAAGATCGTCTCGTTCGTCGCGATCATTCTCGCATGCTCCCTCTCCCATACCATCATCGTGCCCGCGTGCCTCTACGTGGTCGCGACGCTCTTGGCGTTCCTTTCGAAGATCACCGTGGGCGATTTCACGAGACGCGTCTGGGTCTTCGTGCCGATCTTCACGGCCGTCATCGCGATTCCGGCCCTCTTCATCACGCCGGGGGCGCGTGTCGCCTCTCTCGGACCTTTCGCGATCACGGACACCGGCGTTCGCTCGGCGCTCATGCTCCTCCTACGCGTCTCGACCTCCGTATCATTCTCCATCCTCCTCATCCTCACGACGCCGTGGAACCGCCTCCTCGACGCCCTCGGGAGCCTGCGGCTCCCGGGCATCGTCGTATCGCTCCTCTCGCTCTCGTACCGGTACCTGCTGCTTCTCCTCCGGACGGTTTCCGAGCTTTTCATGGCGCGCAGGAGCAGGGTCATCGCGGCGCTCCCCTTCAGGCAGGAAGCCGCCTTCCTCTCCCGCAGCGCGGGATACCTTTTCTTGAGATCGATGCATCTCGCGGAAGGAGTCCATATGGCGATGGTTTCGCGGGGCTGGGACGACGAGGCTCCGAAGGGGAGCGGCGTCGCGCGCGGCGGGACCGGCGGCCCGGACCCCCACGGTGGAAGCGGAAGGCCGGTTGGGCAGGAGCCATCGGGCGCGAGCGCCTTCGAGCTCCGGGAAATCTCCTATACGTACCCGGGGGACATCCGGGGCATCGAGATCCAGCGCCTCGACATACCGCGGGGACGCTGCACGATGCTTCTCGGACCGAACGGCTCCGGCAAATCGACGCTGCTCGCGATCCTCGACGGGCTCGTCTATCCGCAGACGGGCACCGTCACGGCCTTCGGGAGTGCGCTCTCCGCGAAGGCGCTCGATGACGAACGGTTCCGGAGAGGCTTCAGGAGCACGGTCGGGCTCGTCTTCCAGGACGCCGACATTCAATGTTTCTCTCCGACCGTTCGCGAGGAGCTCGCGTTCGGCCCGCGGCAGCAGGCGCTCCCCGAGGACGAGGTCTCGCGGCGCGTCGAGGCGGCGCTCGCGGCGCTCGGCATCGCCCCTCTCGCGGAACGCTACCCATACAACCTGAGCGGCGGCGAAAAGAAGCGCGTTGCGCTGGCCTCCATCCTCACGCTCGACCTCGACGCGTACCTCCTCGACGAGCCGACGGCAAATCTCGACCCCGCGACGGAGGGCATTCTCATCGATATACTGAGCGAGCTCGCCGCGCGCGGCAAGACGCTCGTCGTCGCTACGCAGGATCTCATGCTCGCGCGGCACATCGGGGATGCGGCGGTGATCCTCGGCCGCGAGAAGCGGCCGCTCTTCATCGGCCCCGTGGCGCAGGCGCTGGCCGATACGACACTTCTCGAGAGCGCCGGGCTCATTCACGCGCACGCGCATCCGCACCGGGAGACCCCGGCCGCCTTCCACCATTCGCACTACACGGAGGACAAGAACAGATGAGTACCACCCGATTCGGCGTCTCGATGGATGATGAGCTCCTCGCGAAGCTCGATCTCCACGTGCGCCGCAAGAAATATCCGAACCGTTCCGAAGCGATACGCAACCTCGTGAGGGGCGCCCTCGTCGAGGAGGAATGGGGCAGCGTGAGGGGAGAGGTCATCGGCGTGCTCGTCATCGTCTACGATCATCACCAGCGCGAGCTCTCGTCGCGCCTTCTGCGAATGGAGCACGGGCACCACGGGGAAATCGTCACGACGCTCCACCTCCACCTCGATCACGACAACTGCCTCGAGGCCAAGGTGATCCGCGGAACGCCCCGCGCCGTGCAGCGGATCTCCGACGAGCTCACCGCGATGAAAGGGGTCAAGTACGGAAGGCTCATCCGCGCGACGGCGGGGAAGCGTCTGCGCTGAATCGCTGCGCCCCGCAGGACGGGGCGCCGAGCACGGAGCCGCAGCAGGGACAGAAACTGAAGCTCGCCGCGGGATACGATCCGCACACGGGGCAGGACACACGTTCATCCTTCCGGCACGCGAGGTAGATAACGAGCCCGATGTAAAGCGTAACGAGGACGAGAATGCCCCAGGGCGCCGTCGGCATGGCCCTGCGCCGCGAATCGACCGCCACCCAGTTGAATACCGGGAAATAACCGAAGAGCACGCCGAGCGCGACGACGAGGGAAACGACCGATCCGCCGCGCAGGAGCGCCGTGAGGAACACCCCGAAGAGCGCCGTGTTCGCGAGCGCGACAAAGGCGATCTGGGCGCGCGACCATCCGCACGCGGCCTGCCCCGAGTCCTCGTACGGGAAGCACTCCTCGCGATACGTCCCGCAGAACGGGCATACGCGGAATTCCATCCGCACGGGCCTCCCGCATCCGCAGCAGACCTCGGCGACCGAGGACACGCAATCGGAACAGAACCGGTCGGCAATGGGAACCGTTCGCCCGCACGCCGGGCACTTCGACGATCCGCGCGCGCGGCAGACGAGGTAGGCGACGAGCCCGGCGGGAAGGGTGAAGGGCACGAGCGCGGCCCAGAAGGCGGCGCTCATCCCCCGGCGCCTTGAGTCGCGAAATACCGCCACCGCCGACGCGAGCATGCAGATGAACAGGACTGCCGGATAGATCGCCCGCGCGCGCCCGTCGAGCGAGAGCGCGAGAATCGCATTGAACGCCGCAATGGCGAGCGAAACGACCGCGAGGGCGCCCCTGTCGTGAACCTCGAGGCGCTCGGGCGCCGTGTCCATGCGTTCAACGTCCGGACGAGCCGACGCGAGTGTGCACGCACGGATCGCCGACGAGGTCAAACGCGACGGATCCCCCCCGACCTCCGATTCGCGGCAGAGCCCATGCAGTCTCCGGTAGTCGGCTTCCCACTCGCGGCAGGAGGCGCAGTGTTCGAGATGGATAGTGACCTTCTCGGTGACCGCGACCGACGTTCCGGAAACCGCGATCATGATCTCGTCCCGAATCACGAGACATTCGGCTCTCGCGGGCCCGCCCTCGTTCGCCCTGCCGTTCATTCCATTCAATGGCTTCTTGAACACGCGCCTCAGCATTCCGTCAGCGCCCCCGCTCCGCCCGCGAAGAAGACGCAGCACCGGCCGAGAACTCCCTCAACCGCACGCGGAGATAGTCGATCGCGAGAAACATCCGAGACCGCGCCGTCGCCTCGGGAATCTTGAGAATCGCGGCGATCTCCTTGAAAGATATGTCGTTGAACTCACGCAGAATGAATACTTCCCGCTGCGGCGGCGGGAGGTTCTGCAGCTCTCGCTCGAGCGCCTCGACGAATTCCGTGCCTTCCGCGGCCTCGTCGGGGCTCTGAGATGCATCCCGCGCGGTCTCGATGACGTCCACTTCCGCGTCGTCACCGAGCCGTCGCACGGACGCGGCGCGGAACTTGCCGCGCTGCTCCCTCGACCGCAGCACGTTCTTGCAGAAATTGGCGGCGAGTGTGAACAGCCACGTCCGAAAGCTCAGCTTCGGATTGTACCGGTCGATATTCTCGATGGCCCTGAGCACGATCTCCTGATAGACGTCGGATGGTTCGGCGGCGCCTCTCACAAAACGGCTGATGAATCCGAACAGAGCGCCCTCGTACCGGCCGAAGAGCGCCTCGAGCGCTCCCCGGTCTCCCGCGCGACCCCTTCGTACGAGCTCCGCATCGTCCCTGTCCTGTATGTTCTCACTTGTATTCATACAACTCAGGGCTGTTTCCGTTTAAAAAAGGCGCGCCGAGGGCACATTGTCGCCGGGAACCGTCCATGGGCGCGACCTTAGAGGGCCGCGAGCACCTTATCGAGGCGGTCCTTGCTCACGGTGAGGAGCCCGGCCCCGGGGAGCCTTTTCAGAAGCTCCTTCCAGTTCGCGTCCCGCGCGACCACGGTCTTGAGAATCGTGAGCGCTTCTGCGTCGTGCCCCATGTTGAGGAGGGAGACGCCCTGCCAGAAGGCGAGCTCGAGGTTCTGCGGCGCGAGCTTCGCCGCCTCGCCGTATGCATCCATGGCCGCCTTGAGATCGTTCTCGGTCATCGCTTCGTCACCGAGGTTCTCGAATTCATAGGCCCGGTGCAGCGTGACGAGGCGCCTGAGCTCCTCGATGGGCTGGGGATTGTCCTCGACGCGCAGGTCCAAGATGACGTCCTTCCACGGCTCCTCCGACGCCGTCCCGCGCACGATGAGGATAGCGGCGGACTGG
>DATCCP010000324.1:0-6981 GCA_036511215.1 Candidatus Krumholzibacteriaceae bacterium | reverse complement strand
GCTCGCGAAGTTGTCGTCCGTCAGAATCATCTCGGAGGCGGCCTTGGCGACGTCGGTGCCCCGGATGCCCATGGCGACGCCGATGTCGGCCTTTTTGAGGGCCGGCGCGTCGTTCACGCCGTCGCCGGTGACGGCGACGATGTTCCCGAGGTCCTTGAACGCCGTGACGACGCGGAGCTTGTGCTCGGGATTGACGCGGGCGAAGATCACCTCTTTCGTCCGGATCTTTTCCCGGAGCGCCTCGTCGGAGAGCTCCTCGAGCTCCCCGCCCGTGATGACCTCGACGTCGTCCGTCGTCACGATTCCGACCTGGCGGGCGATCGTGAGCGCCGTGAGCTGATAGTCACCCGTGATCATCACGACGCGGATTCCGGCCCGCTGGCAGGTCTCGAGCGCGGGGGCGACCTCGGGCCGCGGTGGGTCGTACATGGCGGCGATGCCTATGAACACGAGGTCCCGCTCGACGTTCCGGGCGTCCAGCGTGGCGGGGTCGGGCGTGCCCAGGTCCCGGTAGCCCAGACCGAGGATGCGCAGCCCCTCCCGCGCGAAGACGTCGATCTGTTCGCCAATCTTCGCCCGGAGGTCTGCGGACAGCTCGACGACCCGTCCATCCCGGGCGACGCGCGTGCACAGTTCCATGAGCTCTCTCGGCGCTCCCTTAACGAACGCCGTCAGGCTCCCGTCGCTCATCCGGTGGACCGTGCTCATGCGCTTGCGAACGGCCTCGAAGGAGAATCGCTTGACGTACGGATGGCTGTCCTTCTCCCCGTCGATATCGAATCCGGCCTTCTTGGCGGCGACGAGGAGCGAGGCCTCGGTCGGGTCGCCGACGATCGTCCAGAAGGAGTGCTCATCCGACGGAGGGGCGAGCTTGGCCGTACTGCAGAGGACGCCCGATCGCATGAGGAGGTCGAACCGGTCCTCTCCGGATGCTCCCGGGAGATAGCGGCTCCCGCAGCACGAGAACTCTCCCTCGGGCTCATAGCCCGAACCCTCCACCTCGATGACCTTGCCGTTGAGCCATATCCTTCTCACGCACATCTGGTTGGTCGTGAGCGTCCCCGTCTTGTCCGTGCAGATGACGTTCGTGCAGCCCAGGGTCTCTACGGAGGAGAGCTTCTTGATGAGGGCGTGCCGCTTGGCCATCCTCTGGACCCCGAGCGCCAGGGCCATGGTGACCGTCGGCATGAGGCCCTCCGGCACGTTTCCGAGAATAATGCCGATGGCGAAGATGGAAGCGGCGACGAACGACATCTTGGCGAGAGACGTCCCGACGAAAAAGAACGCGGCGCCCATGATCACGGCGACGAGCGTGATGACCTTGGTCAGGCGGCCGATCTCGCGCTGGAGCGGGCTGATATCTTCCTTGACCGTCTGCGTGAGGTAGGCGATCTGGCCGATCTCGGTGCTCATCCCCGTGGCGATGACGACGGCGAGGCCGTCGCCCGAGACGACGCTCGTGCCGGCGAAGATCAGGTTCGGCAGCTCCGTCCAGAGAAAGTTCTTGCCGTTCTTGAACACTTCGGACGTCTTGTAGGACGGCTTCGACTCGCCGGAAAAGACGCTGTTGTCCACCCGCAGGTCGTGGGCCTCGATGAGTCGGGCGTCGGCCGCGATGTTGTCACCCTCGTCGAGCTGGATGATGTCGCCCGGGACCAACTCGTCCGCGAGGACCCGCTGCTCCTTCCCGCCCCGGACGCAGCGGGCGTAGGAGGGAATGAGCTTTTTCAAGGCGTCGATGGCCCGCTCGGCCCGGTATTCCTGCCAGTAGCTGAAAAAGGCGTTTATGAAGATGACGGCGATGATCGCCCAGCCCACCTCCGGCATCCCGACGAGGAAGGCGAGAACGCTGCCGACCCACATGAGGAGGGCCAGTTGGTTCGTGAAATTGTAGAGGAACCTCCTGAAGAGCGATTTCTTGCCGAGCTGCTTGAGCCTGTTCTCGCCATAGACGAGGAGCCTTTTCCCCGCGTCCTCGTCCGTGAGGCCGCTCGGACCGGTCTCGAGCTCGAGGAAGATCTCCTTGTCGGTTAACGAGATGAAACTCGCCCAGCTCAGCTCCTCGGCCTTGAGAACGTCAAAGAGCTCCTTGTCGGTTTGCGCCGCGATCATCTTCCGGATGAGGTTCTTGTTGCCCGCGAGCCCGCTGATCCGGGAGAGGATCTTGAGATGCGTTTCCGTGTCGGCCTGCGGCGTGAGAAAGAGGAAAATGACATGGACGGGGCTGCCGTCGAGCGCGGCGTAGTCGATGCCTTCCCGGGACACACCGACGAAGAAGACGACTTCCTTCAATCCTTCGATGCGGGCGTGGGGGATGGCAATGCCGCCGCCGATGCCTGTCGTCCCCTTGCTTTCGCGCTCCTTGAGGGTCGACAGCAGCGCCTCTTCGTTCCGGAGCTTCTTGGCCTTGGCGATGGACCGCACGATCTCCGCGAAGACCGAGCTCTTGTCCCGGGCCTTGAGATTGGCCGAGATCATATTCGGAACGATCAAGCTCGATGTCTTTATCACGGCATTACCCTGCGCGTCGTCTCGGACAAAAGCATCTCTCCCGGGCACCGGTCTCCCGTGCGAGGGGATAACATATAGGAATTTCGAATCCCCGTCAAGATGCTCGGATAGGCGGACCGGGGAAAACTGCTATCGGGTATGCCGTTACTGGGCAGCCTAGCGCGGCTGGAAATCGATCGAGAGACGCACCCACATCGGGGTGCGGATCCCGTTATTGAGACCGGGAGTGAAGCGGATCTTTCTCGCCGCCTGGACGGCGATGGCGTTGAGCTCTTCGAGGGGGAGGCTCCGGGTGACTTTGAGATCCTCGACCTCGCCCCGCGTGTTCACGAGGAGGAGAAGCTCGACGCTCCCATGCTCTATCGGCTTTACTCCCGCCGGGTACTTCGGCCAGGGGATGTACAGCAGCTTGGGCTCGACGACTGCGTTTCGAACCCCGTATCCGCCGCCGCCGCCGGCGCCGCGCCCGCCTCCCCATCCCCCGCCCCCGCTTCCTCCGCCGCCCCCGCCCCCTCCCTGGAGGGGAAGGACTTCTCCTTGGGGCTCCCCGACGTCATAGTCTTTCGCGGTGACCTCGGACTCCGGTTTGACCGCGCTCTTTTCCTTCGCCTTCTCGTCCTCTTTCGGCACGGCGGTCTTCGGTTCGTCCTTGCGCACCGCCGCTTTCTTCGTCGCCCCCTCGCTTGTCGTGACCTTCACCCTGTCGCCGCCCGGCCCGTTTCCCGGCGAACCCGAGCCTCCGGCCGGCCCGAGAAGCCGGACCGAGTAGATGCTCTCGGGGAGGTGCATGGCGGTGACGGCGCGCCACTGCCCGACGAGCACGCCGAGGACGAGCCCGTGGATGATCACCGAAATGGCAACTGAAGACCTCATGCTTCCGAGACCGCACGGTGCGCTCGTCCGACTCCCGTACGAGCGGAATAACGCGGCCCTCATCAGTAGTATACGCTGGCGGTGAGATATATTCAACACGCGGGCCTTGCAGCCTGTGGAGAAAGATGCGTCTGTCTGCACGGACGGCGTCAGAACCGGTGTTTCACGCGGTACAGCCCGCTGTATCTCATGGCGAGGTACTCCAGCGTTCCATCTTCGTGAAAGACCGGGCCTCCGGCGATCGCGGCAAACTCGGGCCCGCTCTTCCTGTCGACAACGACGAACTGCAACCTGCCCTTGTTGGCTATGTAGGCGAAACGCATCCCGTCCGGGCTGAAAACGGGCGAGTTCCCGGCGATTTCGTCGTACTCCGACCCGCTCAGACCGTCGACGACGACGAACTGCTTCTGGCCCCCGCCGTTCATGGCCACGTAGGCGACCCGCCTTCCATCTGGACTGAACACGGGGTCCCCCCTGCCAATCCCGTCGAACTCCGGACCGGCATGTCCGTCGACGACGACGAGCCGCTTCTTGTCCTTCTTGGCTATGTAGGCGAGTCGCGTCCCATCGGGGCTGAACACGGGCGGGCCCACGATTCCGCCATACTCCGGCCCGCTCACTCCGTCACGAACGACGAACTGCTTCTCGCCCGTCGTGGCTGCGAAAGCGAGCCGTGTTCCGTCCGGGCTGAACACGGGCACGCTCACGATACCGTCGTACTCCTCTCCCCTCACCCCGTCGACGACGACGAGCTCGTGTGCGCCGGTTTTCGCGGCGTACGCGAGCCGTTTCCCGTCCCGGCTGAAAACGGGCGCGCTCACGATGCCGTCATACTTCGGCCCCCTCACTCCGTCTGCGACCACGAGCTCCTTCCCGCCCGTCGTGGCGGCGTAGACGAAGCGCCGCCCGTCCGGGCTGAAGAGGAGCGGGCTTGCGATTCCGTCGAACTCCGGACCGGCCTGTCCATCGACGACCGCGAGACACCTTCCCGCCTTCCACGCGACGTAACCCACGTGCTTTCCGTCCGGGCTGAAGACGGGCCCGCCCTCGATACGATCGAATGCCGTTCCGCTTACCCCGTCGACGACCACGAGCTCGCGCGTGCCGGCCTTGGCGACGTAGGCGAGCCGCTTACCGTCGGGGCTGAAGAAGGGCGCGCCCACGATACGATCGAATTCCGGGCCGCTCAAGCCGTCAACGACCACGAGCTCTCGAGCGCCGTTGGCAGCCGCGTATGCGGACCGTTTCCCGTCCGGGCTCAAGACGGGCGCTCCCATGATGCGATCGAACTCCGGGCCGCTCAACGTGTCGACGACAACGAGCTTCCTCCCGCCTCTCTTGGCCTCATACGCGACACGCGTTCCATCCGCGCTGAAAACGAGCGAGCTGTCCGCGATCGCATCGAATTGCGGGCCCGCCTTGCCGTCGACCAGCACATAGAACGTTTTCCCCGCCGCGTTCGTCGTCATCAGGGCGAGATGGCAGCCGTCGGCGCTGACCGCATGAGCGAGTATCACGAACGGCAGGGGCCCCAGGCGCTCCATCTCGACGCCCCGGTACTTCTTCCCGCAGGAAGTGAGGCCCACGCATGCGAGCAGCGCGATCGCAATCGTCATGTTCCGAATCATTCGATCCTCCCGTCCGCGTACGATCAGACCGCCGAGAGTGCTGCGCCGAAAGGGAACGACGCGCGGCTACTTTATGAACTGGGTGAAGTACTCTCGTATGGATCGTATCGCCTCATCCAGGCTCGATTGAAAACCGTCATCGTTGAAATCTTCTTCCAGATCTTCCTTTTTGGCTATTCCCGGATGCACGCCGTAGATGGTGTTTTCCAGCCTCTTGTATAGTTTCTGATCCCGATGTTCGTGCAGGAGCAGCTGATGGTACATTTCAATTGCGCTGCTCAACTTGGCGATCACGTGCTCCAGCTTGCCCGCCTGATCACGGGCGTCCTTCCCGAACAGGGCCTCGGCTTCGGTGACCGTCGGAAGCCACAGATTCAGGGCGTCCGTCACGCGGCCGAATCTCCTCCGGTAGGCGTAGTAGCTGACTCGCGCGAACTTCTCGCCCGGAGCTTCATCGTCCTTGGCCTTTCGATCGACCCACTCGTGCGCAGACATGAACGGAGAACGGCAATGCTCGATCTGATCCCTGATCCGGTAGGCCCCCGCGATCATGTTCTTGGCGCATTCGTACCGGTTCTTTCCCTTTACCTGGCTCAGCCAGCTTCGAACCCCCGATATGATTCCGGCACTCGTAACGACGTAGAATACGAGCTCGAATACCTTGGTAATCCTATCGAGCATCATGAAATGTCCATTCCGCTCAAGTCCTGCTTGAAGTTTCAACCGGATCCGTCGCGCGTCCGTTATTCTATTTCAAGTCGGCGCTTCTTGCAAGCTTCTATCAAAGAAGTCTTATTCCCTTTACATTCGAATTCGACCTGATATAATCCTGCGCCGAGAAAATCCGTGACTACCGACATCGAGCAAGGGGGTTGAGAGTGATCGAACTTGCGTTCTTCATCAGTCTGGCAGGGCTCCTGTTCGCGGTATATCTCGCGTTCTACGTTCTCAAACAGGATAAGGGAACGAGCGAGATGCAGGAGATTTCCGACGCCATCAGACAGGGCGCCAACGCCTTTCTGAAAAGGCAGTATTCCACGATCGGCATTCTCGCGATCGTCGTGGCGCTCTTGATTTTCGGGGCATATTCGCTGTGGCCGGTGCCGAGCCATCCCGGTTATGCGGGGAAAACGGCTTTCGCGTTCATCGTCGGAGCGCTGTGCTCCGGCATCGCGGGATTCGTGGGCATGTACATCTCGGTGAGGGCGAACGTACGGGTCGCGAGCGCCGCGCGGACGAGCCTCAACAAGGCGTTGACGATCGCGTTGCGGGGAGGCGCCGTTTCGGGTCTCTTCGTCGTCGCCATGAGCCTCCTCGGCGTCGTCGGATTGTTCTATCTGTACGGCGGCGCCACGAATCCGATGGAGACGCCGCTCGTGATCGTCGGCTTCGGATTCGGCGCGAGCTTCGTCGCCCTGTTTGCGCAGCTCGGAGGCGGCATCTACACGAAGGCGGCGGACGTGGGCGCGGACATCGTCGGCAAGATCGAAAAGGGAATTCCGGAAGACGATCCCCGGAATCCCGCGGTTATCGCCGACCTCGTCGGCGACAACGTCGGCGATTGCGCGGGAAGAGGCGCGGATCTCTTCGAATCGACCGCCGCGGAGAACATCGGCGCCATGATTCTCGGGATCGCGCTGTTCCCCGTGCTCGGCCTGCCCGGAATCATCTTTCCCCTGGTCGCGCGAAGCTTTGGGATCATCGCCTCTGCGGTGGGCGTCATGAGCGTTTCGGTCAAGGAGGACGGGGACCCGATGGGGGCGCTCACGAGGGGGTACCTCGTCACGGGGATTCTCGCCGCGGTCGGCTTCGGGATCGCGAGCTACGTCATGCTCGGCGAGCACTGGTTGACGTTCTTCGCGATCGGCGTCATCGGGATCGTGACGAGCTTGCTCTTCAGTCTCATCACCAACTACTACACGTCGTACGATCACCGGCCGGTGAAGGGAATCGCGGAGGCGTCGCAAAC
>DATCCP010000323.1:0-3368 GCA_036511215.1 Candidatus Krumholzibacteriaceae bacterium | reverse complement strand
TCGCCGGATCCTTGTGCTCGAGATAGTAATTTCCCAGGAAGGCGTACGAGGCGCTGTGGCTCACCGTCACGAATGTTCTGTGCGAGACGAGGAAAAAGATCGCAAGGGCCGCGGCCGCCATACCTGCCACCCGAGTGAATCTCCTCCGCGAGATCTCCCGCGCGCCCCACGCGACGGCGAGGGAGGCCGTGAGAATGAGCACGGGCACGGCGGGCAGCCGGTAGCGGACGTTGACGTAGAAGAGGAGCACAGAGGCGAGCGCGCACGCGAGGAACACGGAGACGACACTGCGCTTTCGCCCGCTGCGGAAGAGCACGACGAGGCCGCAGAGGCCGAGCGGCGCGATCACGGCGAAGGGCACACGAAGAAGCTTGAGGATGCTGCACGACTGTTCATAGAAGAAGGCGCTTGGCATGTCTGAAACATCCTGACCGAAGAATAGGAGCAGCTTTCGTCCGAGAAGACCGAGCCATGTGCCGGGACTGGCGCCGATATAGGAGAGTGCCTTGTGAAAGTAGTATCTCGACACCTCCGGCTCCGTCATGCTGCGGCCCGTCTCCGCTTCGGCCTTCGCCTTTGCATCCTCCATGAACCCGGACGTGTTTGCTCGCATATCGGCGGGGGGTAGAAAAACGCCCGTGCTTCCGGGCCCGTTTCCGACGTAGAAGTTGATTCCGCCGTGCGTCGTGATGGGGACGAGCCGGCCGGTGCGGACGGCGTCGTACACAACCGGCGGCGCGAGGATAATCGCCGCGCCGACGAGGAAACTCAATGCCGGCATGAGGCCCCTGTGCCGTCTGCGGTTCCGAAGGTACAGCCAGACGGGAAGCGAGGCGATGAGGAGGAGAAAGAGGTTCGGCCTGCCGAGAGCCCCGGCTCCGCAGAGGACGCCGAGAAAGAGGCCCGAGCCCCACGGCGGCACGTGCCGCGGCCCCAACCTCACGGGCCGCGCCCCCGCGAGGTCGTCGTCGAGCGCGAGCGCGAGCACGAAGGAAGCGGTGAGAAAGAAAACCTCGAACGCCGAGGCAAGAATCATTCCTTCGTACAGGACGAACTGAGCGTAGAGAACTGCCGCCGCCGCGGCGATGATCGCCGTCGCCTCGCCCGACAGCCTCCCCTTGCGCGGGCCCTCGACGAGGCGGAGCCCCGCTCCATATACGAGCACGATCGTGAGGAGCCCGGCCGCGAGCTGCACGACACGCGGCGCGACGAGCCCCTCGCCGAAGAGCCTGAACATGGCGGCGAGAAAGACAGGGTAGAGAGGATTGAAGGTAAGGGCGCCCGGAGGGAGGGTACCCCCGGTCGATATGCCGTGGGCCACGTCGTAGTAGAGCCTCGAGTCGAGCGAGAGCACACGCCCAAGACCGGATCTCTCGAGCTGGACGAGAAAGACTATGCGCACGATGAGCCCCAGGGCCAGCACCGCGGCGAGCGCGATGAGCGGGCGATAGGTCTTCCGTGCCTGATGTGCCTTTGCCATAAAGATTCGCTCTCGACTCGCATTGAATAGCAAATCACGCCCGGTGTCAAGGCGGTCGGGGGAGAGGGCGGTTGCGCTTTCGAACTCATCATGGTAGCGTTGCGTTCGCGCGCATTCAAACCCGGAGGTTTTCGATGAATCGATGGACCGGATGGCTTCTCATTCCGACGGTTGTCCTCGCGTTCACCTCGGCGGGCGAATGCGGACGTCATCCCTCGGCGCCTCCCGGCCTCGATGCGTACATTTCGAGCGTGATGAAGCAGTTCGAGGTTCCGGGCGTCGCCGTCGCCATCGTCAAGGACGGCGAGGTCGTCCTCGCGAAGGGATACGGCGTGCGCACGCTTGGGGGACCCGCGCCCGTCGACGCTCGGACGCTCTTCGGCATCGCCTCAAACACGAAGGCCTTCACCGCGAGCGCCATCGGCATGCTCGTCGAGGAGGGAAAGCTCGAATGGGACGCGCCCGTCATTCGCTATCTCCCGTCCTTCAGACTCTCAAACCCCTACGTCACGAGCGAGCTCACGGTACGTGATCTCCTCGTGCACCGGAGCGGGCTCGGGCTCGGCGCGGGGGATCTCCTCTGGTGGCCGCCGTCCACGTATGATCGGCATGAGATCGCCCGCCGGCTCCTTTTTATTCCTCTCTCGACGAGCTTCCGCAGTGCGTACGCCTACGACAACGTTCTCTATGTCGTTGCGGGCGAGCTGATCGAGGCGGTGAGCGGCCAGTCGTGGGAGGACTTCGTCGCGACGCGCATTCTCGATAAGATCGGGATGACAGGGAGCATCGTGCGCTGTTCGGCACTCGCGAAGGCGAAAAACGTCGCCGCGCCGCATGCCGTGGTCGATGGCACGCTGCGCCTGGTCAAGCCCTTTGCAGTCGACAACACCGACCCGGCCGCCGGGATCGCTTCGAGCGCGGAAGATATGGCGAAATGGCTCATCGTCCAGCTTGATTCGGGGCGCGTCGCCGGCGGCTCCCGGCTCTTCTCGCCGCGAACCACGTGGGCGCTCTGGAGCATCGTAACTCCGATACCCATCGGTGATCCCGCTCCCGAGCTCGCGCCGCTCCGATTGAACTTCCAGGGATACGGTCTCGGGTTCGGGATCAGGGACTACCGCGGACGAAAGGACGTGACTCATACGGGTGGGCTGCCGGGCTACGTGTCACGCGTGGCAATGATCCCTGAATTGCATCTCGGGGTCGCCGTCCTGACCAATCAGGAGGCGCTCGAGGCATTCCAGGCGATCACATGCCGGATTCTCGATTACTACAGCGGTGCTCAGCCGGTCGATTGGGCGGCCGCCTACCGGAAGGTCAAGAGCCGCACAGATTCCACGAACGCCGCCGCGGTGCAGACGGCGGTCGCGGCGCGCGACACGCTGTCACGTCCATCGCTCCCCCTCGAACGCTACGCGCTCACGTACAACGATCCATGGTACGGAGAGGTGGCGATCGCCCTGGAGAGCGGGAGACTCGTCATGCGCTTCTCGCACACGCCTTCTCTCGTCGGCGATCTCGAGCACTGGCAGTATGACACCTTCGTCGTCCGGTGGCGGGATCGGGAGCTGCGGGCCGACGCCTACGTCACATTCGCCCTCAATCCGGACGGGAGCATCGACCAGGTGAAGATGAAGGCGTTCTCCCCCGAAACGGATTTCAGCTTTGATTTCCAGGACCTCGTGCTGAAGCCGGTTGCGAAGTGATATCGCATCATGCATGGTAATGGATATGGGCGCCGGTAATCGCACGAATGAGTCTTTTGCCTCGAGCCTGCGCTACGATCCGGGGTATGCGGATCGTTGCGCGCGCTCGATCGATGAGGCGCTCGGTTCGACGACGGCGTACAAAACCTGGCGCGCGCTCGACCCGGGGCCAGCGCGCGACG
>DATCCP010000322.1:0-5905 GCA_036511215.1 Candidatus Krumholzibacteriaceae bacterium | reverse complement strand
GCTCACGCCGATAAGGCTTTCCGCGCAGCTCATGAAGCGTGCATACGAGGCGGGGAGCGAGGATTTCGGGGGAATATTCAAGAGCGGCGTCGACACGGTCATTCAGCAGACGGAGATCCTGCGGCGGATCGCGACGGAGTTCTCGAGCTTCGGAAAGGCGATGCGCCTGAATCCGGAGGCCGTGCCGCTCGGCGAGTTCCTCGGCGAGATCGTGACGTTCTACCGGGGGGCCGAGCAGGTCATCGTGCGCCTCTCGTGCGAGGACGCGCTCACCGCGCGGGCCGACCGGGAGGCGCTCCGCAAGATCGTCGTCAATTTCATCGAGAACGCGATCGAGGCGATGCCGGACGGCGGCGAGGTGTCGGTCGTCGCCCGCCGCGAAGGCACGACGGCACGGATCAGCGTGATCGATTCGGGGAAGGGTCTCTCGAGCGAGTATCAGGCGCGGCTCTTCGAGCCGTACTTCTCCACGAAAACGAACGGCACCGGTCTCGGGCTGGCGATCTCCCAGAGCCTCGCCCGCGCGATGGACGGGGAGATCCGGCTCAGGAACAGGGAGGGGGTGCCGGGGGTCGAGGCGGCGGTCACGCTTCCGCTGGCATGAAGATGATGAACGCGTCGAGAAATGTGCGCGCGGCCGCGCGGGTCGAGCGCGCCGCCGCGCGGATCGAGCGCGCCGTCGCGCGGGTCCTGTCGCCGCTTACCCCGGCCGTGCTCGCTTACGCTGCGCGCGGCCGGGGGCCCCAGCGGCGCCACCCGCGCGCTTGCGTCGCGAGTGTCGCGATCGCGGCCGCCTGCGTCTGGACGTTCGCGTTCGGGCTCCTCGCCCAGGACGTGATCCCCCCCGGCGGATACAAGGCCGTCGACCCCGCCGAGCACGAGCGCGAGAGGCTCATCGACGCCTCGCGGGTGCACGTGGCGCGGGTGAAGTACGGCGGCGGCGGGGACTGGTACGGCGATCCGTCGTCGCTCCCGAACCTGCAGCGCGAATTCGAGGCGCGGACGGGAATTCCGACCGCGAAGAACGAGATCGTCGTGGAGCTCGGCGACCCCGGGCTTTCCGCGCACCCGTTCCTCTACATGACGGGGCACGGCAACGTCAGGCTCACGCGCGACGAGATCGAGAAGCTGCGCGCCTACCTTCTCGCGGGAGGATTTCTCTGGGCGGACGACTGCTACGGGATGGATGCGTCGTTCAGGCAGATGGTGAAGGAGCTCTTTCCCGAGCGGGAGCTCGCGCTGCTGCCGCTCGACCATCCGGTCTACCGGAGCTTCTATACGCTCGAAGGGCCGCCGAAGATCCATGAGCACGACGCGAAGCCGCCGCAGGGCTACGGCGTCCTCGACGGCGAGCGGCTCATGATATTCTACACCTACGAGACCGACATCGGGTGCGGGCTCGAGGACGCCGACGTGCACAACGATCCTCCCGAGAAACGGGAGCAGGCGATCCGCATGGGCGTCAACATTCTCTACTACGCCTTGACGAGGGAATGAGCATGAGCGTCTCTGAACGAGATAATCACGGGACGCGCGGCGGCGCCGCGGCGAACGAGGAATTCCGCCGCGCGCTCGCGAGGCTCCTCGCGGGGGAGCGCAGGGCGAGCGCACGCGGCGCCTTCGCGATGATCCTCACGACGGCGCTCGCGATCTTTTCGGCGCTCCTCGCGTTTGCGGGCCCCCTGCGCGAGGCGCGGTTTTTTCCGCTCGTCTCGTTCATCGTGTTCTGGAGCGGCGTCGCGGCCGCGGCGTGCGCCGCCTTCGTCAGGCAGTTTGTACCGGTCCGCGGCGACCGGTGGCTCGCCGGGGAGCTCGACCGGCGCCTCGGCGGCGGAAACCTCATCGCGGCGGCGCTCGAGTTCTCGAAGGAGGGCGAGCGGGTGAGCTCCTACTCGCCGTTTCTCCTCGCCGCGACGGTGAGCCGCGCGCGGGAGCGTCTCCGGGGGCTCGATCCGCGCGAGCTCTTTTCCGCCGCGGGAAGGCCCGCGTGGACCGCGGCCGGAACGGCGCTCGGCGTTCTCGTGGCGCTGCAGATTCTCCTGAGCGGGGCGGAGCCGGCCTCGATCGTTTCCTCGCTCGCCGACCCGGGAAGATCGTTTCGCTATCCGTTTCAGTACAACCTCGTCGTCATCTCGGGGAACCGCAGCGTTCTCCCCGGGGAGAGCGTGACGGCCGAGGCGATGAACTTCGGCTCGATGCGCGGCGAGGCGACGCTCCACGTGAGCACGGTCCCCGGCGTCTGGAGCCGTATCGGAGTTTCGGGTGAGATGGCCGCCGCCGGCGACATGGAGATCTCCGTCTACCGCCACGTCTTCGGCGACGTGCGCGATGATTTCACGTATTTCTTCTCGGCGCGCGGCGCGAGGACGCCGCAGTACCGGGTGAACGTGATTCATCGCCCCGTGATCAACGACATGACCGCCGTGCTCGAGTACCCGCGCTACACCGGCGCGAAGAACGATACGCTCGCGCCGCTCGCGGGAAGGATCGTCGCGCTCGCCGGCACGCGCGTCACGCTCGAGGGGCGCATGAGCAAGCCGGTCCGCGAGGGATGGATCCGCTTCACGGGCGGCGGCACGGTTCCTCTCAAAGTCGCGCCGGGAGGCTTCAGGGGCGCGTTCACCGTCGCGGCGAACGACACCTTCGTCGTCGACGTCGTCGACTCGCTCGGCTTCGCGAACGACCATACGGTGAAGTATCCGGTCGTCTCGCTCGAGGACCGGCCGCCGGCGATCGAGCTCATCGCGCCCGACGACGGCGCGCAGCTCCCGCGGACCCTCGCCGTGGATCTCGTCTATCACGCCTCGGACGACTACGGCATCGCGCGCGTGCGCCTCTTCTTCATGCGCGACGGAAAGGACGAGAACTTCCGGGCGCTTCCAGTCGCGCTTCCTGCCGCGGGGACGAACGCGGAGCTCGATGGGCGCTTCGCGTGGTCTCTCGCGGAGGCGAACGTCTTTCCGGGGGACAAGATTCTCTATTATCTCGAGGCCACGGACAATAACACCGCGACGGGGCCCGGCACCGCGCGCACCGCGACGCGGCGGCTCCTCGTGCCGTCGATTTCGGAGATCTACGCGCACATCCACGAGGACGCGTCGCAGCGGCGCGAGGATCTCGCGGGCGTCCTCGACAAGGGGCGCGATATCCGCGAGCGTCTCAAGAAGCTCTCCGACGAGCTCAAGGCGGAGGGGAACCTCGACTGGAGCCGGCGCCGCGAGAGCGGCGAGATTCTCGAGAAGCAGCGCGAGCTCCGGGACAAGATGCAGCAAATCACGGGCGAGATCGACAAGAGCCTCGAGACGATCGAAAAGAACCGCGCCGCCTCGCAGGAGGTCGGGCAGAAGCTCGAGGAGATCAAGAAGCTTCTCACGCAGATCGAGAACGAGGATCTGCGCGCGGCGATCGAGAAGCTTCAGAAGCTCATGGGCGACGTCCCGCAGCGCGATCTCACCGCCGCCATGAACGAGGTCGAGCTCGACACCAAGAAGCTCGTCGACAACATGGATCGCACGATCGATCTCCTCAAGCAAGTCATCAAGGAGGAGAAAATGGACGAGCTCGTCCGCCGCATGGACGACATGCTCAAGGACCAGACGGCGATCCGCGATTCGACCGCGCGCGGCGGGAAGGAGGAGTTCGCGAAGAAGCAGAACGAACTCGCGAAAAAGCAGGACGAGCTCGGCTCCGAATCGAAGGACTACCAGAAAGATTTCGGGGATTTCGCGAAAGAGGAGAGCGACAGCTCGCTCGCCGCGCAGCTCGATTCAATGCGCAAGGAGATGGAGCGCTCGAAGGTGACGGACGACATGAAGCAGGCCGCGAAGGAGCTCTCCGAGGGGAAGCGCGAGGGCGCCGAGAGCACGCAGAAAAACGCGATCGACGATATGCTTGGCCTCTTCACGTCGCTGAGCTCCTGCCAGATGTCGATGGGAATGTCGATGGACAAGGAGCTCGCCGGGATGCTCACGAGCTCGACGCGCGAGCTCGTCGAGGCGTCGAAGCTCCAGGAAGACATCGTGCCGAAGCTCGCGGGGCGGGGGGGCGGCTGGGACACCGGCGAGCTCCTCGATAACGAGCTCGTCGTCAAGACCGCGGTGGACAAGATCTCGCAGAACGTTTACGCGGCCGCGCGCAAGTCGATGTCCATGTCGCCGAAAATCTTCGTGAGCCTCGGGCTCGCGCAGAAGGAGATAGAGAGCGCTCTCGGCTCGATCGAGCAGGAGCGCTCGCTCGAGGCCGCGGAGGCGTCGGCGCGCGCCTACCGGGCGATGAACCTCGCCGCGATCGAGCTCCTGCGGATCAACATATCTTCGGGAGGGGGCTCGGGCTCGAGCGGGCGCGAGAAGATGCAGCAGCTCCTCCAGCAGCAGATGACGCTCCGGCAGGAGCTTCAGCGTCTTCTCGATCGCGCTCAGGGGGGGCAATGGTCGATGGAGGAGCGTGCAAGCATGGCGCGGCTCGCCGCGGAGCAGCGGAAGATGGGAGACCTCATGAAGCAGATCGCCGAGGAGAGCCAGGGCACGCACGAGCTCATGGGCAAGCTCGACGATCTCGCGGGCAGGATGGAGGACGTCGCGAAGAATCTCGACGAGGGGAAGCTCGACCGCGAGCTCGTCGACCGGCAGGAGCAGATACTCACGCGAATGCTCGAGTCTCAGCGCTCGATGCGCGAGCGCGACTACAAGAAAGAGCGCTCGAGCACGCCCGCCGCGGACGTGAAGGCGCTCACCCCGGACGCATGGCGCCGCGAAGCGACCGACGAGGAGGTTCTCCTCAGGATGATACAGCGCTCCATGCGCGAGAAAGGCCCCGCCGAGTACGAGGAGCTCATCCGGCAGTATTTCCGCGCCCTCTCGGAGAAGGTGAGGGAGACGAAATGATCGGGCACGCCCGGCGCTCTGCGAGCCTCTTGGGGACGGTAGTTCTCGCGGCCTCCGTCGTCGCGGCGGTCTGCCTCGCGTTCCTCGTCTGCGCCTGCCCCGGCGCGCGGGCGTCGGGCCAGGCGGTCGTGCAAACGAAGGGCCGCGCGAAGCCGCCGGCGAACGAGCCGGCACGGCGCCCCGCGGACACCCCCGTCGTCATGATCGATCGCGCGAACTACTTCATCATGCAGGGGCGCTGCGAGGACGCGATCCCGATCCTCGAACGGCTCGTCGCCCAGTACCCGCAGGTCTACACCGCCAACTCGATGCTCGCGGATTGCTATCTCAAGGGCGGGCGGGCACAGGAGGCGGCCGCGCTCCTCGAGCGGTGTCTCGAGACAGATCCCGGAAACAGAACGTACCTGCAGGAGCTCGGCAGCGCGTACATCGACATGGGACGGAAGGAGCAGGCCCTCGAGACCTGGCGGCGCCTTCTCAAGGCGGATGAGAAATTCGGCTCGTTGCACGGCGTCGTCGCGAAGATGGAGCAGGAGGCCGGTCTCTACGACGAGGCGATCGCGACTCTTCGCGACGGAATGAAATACAAAGAGAATGCCGAGTACTACGCGCGCGAGGTCATCCGCCTCGAGCAGGCGATTGGCCGCGACGAGGGAGCGTTCAGGGACGCGCTCCTTCTCCTCGGAGGGAAGCAGGGTCTCCTCGAGGGAGATGTCCGGAGCGTCTCCGATATCTTCAAGGAATCGAAGAAGCAGGACCGCCTCATCTTGATCGTCGATTCGCTCGTATCGGCGGGAGAGGACCGGAGCGGCGTCTATCGCACGCTCAAGACGATTCTCCTCGTCGAGGGGGGGAGGTACGACGACGCGCGAAGGCACCTTTTCGGAAAGGGCGCCGCGGCGCTTCGCGACGATCAGCTCTATTCGATCATCGTGTACATGAGCCGCATGACGGACCGGCGGACCGATGCGCGTTTGATGTCGCTCGACGCCGATTTGATGCAGCAGTTTCTCGACCGGTTC
>DATCCP010000321.1:0-3433 GCA_036511215.1 Candidatus Krumholzibacteriaceae bacterium | reverse complement strand
CCCGCATTGAGCCCGAGCCAGAATCCAAGAGAGAGGATCGCGGCGGCCGCGAAGAGCATCGACATTCTGGCTCTCATTCTCATACTGAATGCCTCCCTTTTCCGCCCCGAGATGATCATCTCTTGATCCTCAAGAAACGTGCGTTGACCGCGACTATCACCGTGCTGAGGGACATGAGGACCGCGCCGAGGGCTGGCGTCAAGAGCAGACCTGCCTTGTAAAGAACGCCCGCGGCAAGAGGAATAGCGAATGCATTGTACCACGTTGCCCAGGCAAGATTCTGCACCATTTTTCCGTATGTGGTGCGGGCGAGGTCGATTATCGCAACTGCGTCGCGGGGATTGCTCCTGATAAGAATAATGTCCGCGAGGGCTATCGCGCCCGCTGGCATCGTGTGATTCTCGTGATGACCTGTATGCTTCATTTCGAGTATCCGAGAGCAGCAGCCCTTTCCCTGATACGCATTGCGACACGATTTGGCTCGACGGTCAATGGCACCGCGATGAACTTTGCAGTGAAACGGCCAATGAGCTATGTTACAATGGTTCCCGCGCCGTCGATGCGGCGCGATGGACAAGGTTCTCTTTCTATATAACGCGCGAAGCGGGAAGAACCTGCGCACCCGCGCACGAAAATCAGAAGAATTAATGCAATTACCTGAAAAACGATAACATAGAGCGCAGAAGGGGAGTGTCGATGGTCGACCGAAGAGATGAGGATATTCTTCTGAAGTTCGAAGAGGCGTACCGGCGCCTCCGCGGAGAGATCGGAAAGGTCATCGTCGGGCAGGATAAGGTCGTCGAGGAGCTCCTCACGGCGCTCTTTGTCGGGGGTCACTGTCTCCTCGTCGGGGTGCCGGGCCTCGCGAAGACGCTCCTCGTCTCGACCGTCGCGCGTAGCCTAAACCTCAAGTTCTCGCGCATCCAGTTCACGCCCGACCTCATGCCGAGCGACATCACGGGGACCGAGGTCCTCGAGGAGGACGCGGCGAGTCGCCGCCGCGTGTTCAGGTTCATAGAGGGCCCCGTTTTCGCGAACGTCGTCCTCGCCGACGAGATCAACCGCACGCCGCCGAAGACGCAGTCGGCGCTCCTCCAGGCGATGCAGGAATACCAGGTGACCGCCGGCGGCAACACCTACCGTCTCGAGAAGCCGTTCTTCGTGCTGGCGACACAGAACCCGATCGAGCTCGAGGGGACGTACCCCTTGCCCGAGGCGCAGCTCGACCGCTTCATGTTCGACATCAAGGTCGACTATCCCTCCGACGACGAGGAGTTCAGGATCATCGACACGACGACCTCGCGCGAGCTCGGGGTCCCGGAGCAGATTCTCACGGGCGCCGAGATCGTCGCGATACAGCAGCTCGTGAAGAGCGTGCCCGTTTCGGAGAGCGTTCTCCGGTACGCCGTGCGCCTCATCAGGGCGAGCAGGGACGAGAAGCTCCCCGAGATCGGCCAGTATCTCTCGTGGGGGGCCGGGCCGCGCGCCGGGCAGTACCTGATCCTCGGCGCCAAGGCCCGCGCGATCATGTCGGGCCGGACCACTCCCGGCGTCGAGGACGTGCGGGCGGTCGCGCTGCCGGTACTGCGTCACCGGCTCGTCACGAACTTCCACGCGGAGGCCGACGGCGTGACGACTGACGATCTCGTCGGCCGTCTCCTCGACGCCGTGGCGCCGTAAGAATCTGAAATGTCACCCAGGGAAACGAAGCTCACAGAGTTCCTCAAACCCGAAGTCGTGAGCCGCCTCGCCAATATGGACCTCAGGGCGCGGCTCATCGTCGAGGGCTTCATCGCGGGTCTCCACCGGAGCCCCTACCACGGCTTCTCGGTGGAGTTCGCCGAGTACCGGCAGTACAACGCGGGGGAATCCGCGCGCAACGTCGACTGGAGGATCTACGGAAAGACCGACCGCTACTACGTCAAGGTCTTCGAGGACGAGACGAACCTCCGCGCGACGCTGCTGCTCGACCAGAGCGCGTCGATGGACTTCACGGGGGGCGCCTCGGTGACGAAGCTGCGCTATGCGACGCTCCTGGCCGCGGCGCTCGGCTACCTCATGATCATGCAGCGCGACGCCGTGGGGCTCGCCGTTTTCGACGACAAAATCAACGTGCTCGTGCCGCATCGCTCGGTGCGGCGGCACCTCCTGTATCTCCTCTCGACGCTCGAAGGGGTGAGACCCGGCGCGAAAACGGAGATCGCCCCGGCGCTCCGCGAGATGGCCGAGCGCATCAAGCGCCGCGGGCTCGTCATCGTCTTTTCCGATCTCTACGACGACCCCGAGCGTGTGCTCGCGGGGCTCAAGGCGTTCCGGCACCGGGGGCACGAAGTCGTCGTCTTCCATATTCTCGACCCGCGCGAGCTCACGCTCGACTACGGCGGCGAGGTGCAGTTCGTCGACAAGGAAACGGGGGAGCGGCTCCGCACGCAGCCGTGGTTCCTCAAGAAAGAGTACCGGCGGAGCGTGCGCGAGTGGATCTCGTGGCTCGAGCGCGGGTGCAAAGAGGACGCGATCGATTACAACCTCGTGACGACGGAGACGCCCTTCGATCAGGCACTCGTCAAGTACCTCAACAAGCGGCGGAGGCTCCGGTGAGCCGGCTTGGCGCGCGCGCCGAGGGCGCGTTCGACTGCGGGCCGGGTGATGTCGTATGAATTTCCTGAATCCCGTATACCTCTTCGCGCTGGCCGCCGTCGCGGTCCCCATCCTCATCCATATCTTCAGCCGGAGACGCGTCCCGGAGGTGCCGTTCAGCACGATCCGTTTCCTCAACCGCTCCGACCGGCGGAGCATGATGCGGATCAACGTGCGGAGGCTGCTCCTCCTCTTCCTGAGAATTCTCGCCGTCGCGCTCGTCGCCCTCGCTTTCGCGCGCCCCGTCGTGCGCGGCTCGCTCGCCACGCTCTTTCCCGCGGGGGGGTCGCGCGCCGCGTGCATTCTCCTCGACAGGAGCTACAGCATGGGGGTCGAAGGGGACGGCGGCGTTGCCTTTGCGCGCGCGAAGGCGCGGGTCTCCTCGATTCTCGACAATCTCGACCGTGGAGACGCCGTTTCCCTCGTACTCTTCGACACGGCAAATGACGTAATCTACGACGGCGACCTCGAGAAGGAGGCCGTCCTCGCCGCGTTGAAGGAGCTCGGGCCCTCGTGGAGCGGCACCGATCTGCGGAGCGCCGTCTCGTTCGGGGAGCGCTGGCTCGAGGGGACGAGACGCGAGGTGCGGGAGCTCTATATCGTCTCGGATTTTCAGCGGTCCGCGCTCGCGAGAAAGGCGGCGGGCGCAGGGGGCGCGCCGGGCCCCGTGGGCACGTCGAGCGGGGAGCGCGCGCCGGGCACAGGGAGCGCGCCGATCGCCGCGAAGGCAGCGCGGCTCCCCATCCGCGCCTTTCTTTTCCCCGTTCAGACGAATGACGCCTCCAACGTCTCGATC
>DATCCP010000320.1:0-3227 GCA_036511215.1 Candidatus Krumholzibacteriaceae bacterium | reverse complement strand
AGGGTCTCATCTGCAGGGTGGAATGAATCGATGATGTGGAAGGCGCGCACTATCGCGTGGCTCGCGGCGTTCGCGGCGGTGGCGCTCGCCCGCGGGATCTTCCCGGCGCCCGCGACGGCGGAGGCCGCGAGCGCTCAGAAGCGCTGGGTCTACGTCTCGAGCAATCTGTACGTCGACGAAAATATCCCGAAGATCGAGAACGTTCTGCTGCGCGCGAGCGCGGCCGGCTACAACGGCGTCCTTTTCGCCGACACAAAAACCCTTACATGGCGCCTGCTCGATAAACCCGATCGCTGGAAGGCGAACGCCGCGAAATTGCGCGCGCTCGTGACGAGCCTCCGCATGGAGCTCGTTGTCACCGTTTTCCCGTTCGGCTACTCCGAGCCGCTTCTGGCGAACGACGAGAATCTGGCCGCGGGGCTCCCGGTCAAGGACGCGCCCCTCGTGCGCCGCGGAGACCGGCTCATTCCCGAGGAGACGGCCGTTTTCGAAAACGGCTCCTTCGAAGATCACAAGGGAGACCGCGTGGCGGGATTCGGGCTGCAGGACGATCCGGGCGCGAGCTCGTTCGTGGACACGACGATCTTCAAGGGCGGGCGCGTCTCGCTCCGGTTCGAAAACGTGGGCGCCGTGAATGAGCACGGCAACGGCCGCGTGTTTCAGCGCGTGGCGGTCAAGCCCTGGCGGCAGTATCGCATCCGCGCGTGGATGAAGACGGAGCATCTCACGGCCGGCATTGTGCAGATCATCGTGCTCGCGAACAGGAGATCGCTCCAGTACCAGAACCTCGTGACCGCGGGCGCGCAGGGGCTCGCATATTTCTCCGGTGCGAAGGACCTCACGACGGACTGGGTCGAGCAATCGGTGACCTTCAACAGCCTTGGGTTTTCGAGCGTGATCATCGGGGCGGGCGTATGGGCCGCCAAGTCCGGCACGATCTGGTGGGACGATCTCCGCGTCGACGACGTGCCGGCCCTCAATGTCCTCCGCCGCGAGTCGCTTCCTCTCTCCGTTACCGGGAAGAACGGCGTCGTATACGAGGAGGGCAGAGACTTCGACCGGATCGTCGACCCTCATCTGGGTCATTTCCGCTGGCCCGGCACGTACGATACGAGGCACGAGCCGCCGGTCATTACGGTGCCTCCCGGCTCGCGCATCGGGGAGGGGGAGCGCGTGAAGCTCTCGTGCTACCACCCGGCGATTTTCTATGACAGCCAGGTCGGCTGCACGCTGGACGATCCGAAGGTCTTCGATCTCTGCGCCGGGCAAATCAGGAGCATGAACGAGGTCCTCTCGCCCGACGGCTTCTTCATGTCGCACGACGAAATCCGATGCGCGGGATGGGAGCCGTCGGAGGAGCGGAACTTTCACGACTCCGGAGCGCTGCTTGCTTTCAACATCAGGCGATGCTATGAGATCGCGAGCCGCGAAGGCGGGGGAAAGCCGGTCTACGTCTGGTCCGACATGTTCGATCCCTACCATAACGCCCAGAAAGACTACTATCTCGTGAACGGCTCCGTCGCGAAATCCTGGGAGGGGCTCGACCCGAAGGTCGTTGTGATGAAATGGGGCGTTCCCGAGACGGCGGCGCGAAGCCTTTCGTTCTTCTCGAGGCGCGGCAACAGGCTCATGATCGCGGCCTTCTACGACGGGGACGTCGAAACAGACCATGCGCAGTGGATGAAGGGAACCGGCGGAGCGCCGGTAATCGACGGCGTCATGTACACGACGTGGAAGAACGACTATTCGAAGCTCGAGGAATTCGCGAGGGTGTGGTGGGGCGGGGGGCGGTAGCGCGTTCTCACTCGCCGGAGGAGCGATGATCAAGGGCCTCGTCTTCGACGTGAAGCGATACGCCATCCATGACGGGCCCGGTATCCGGACGACCGTCTTTCTCAAGGGATGCCCTCTCGCCTGCTGGTGGTGCCACAACCCCGAGAGCCAGTCCCCGGGCGTCGAAATGCTCTTCATGGAGAATCGCTGCATCGCGTGCGGCGCCTGCCTCGAGGCGTGCGGGCACGGCGCGCTTTCCGGGGGAACGCTCGGCCCCGCGGCCGAGCCCTCGAGGTGCGAGCGCTGCGGCGCCTGCGCGGCGGTGTGCTACGCCGAGGCGCGCCGGATGGTCGGGCGCGAGACGACGGTCGACGAAGTGATGGCCGAGGTCGAGCGCGACGCGGCGTTCTATGAACAATCGCTCGGCGGTGTGACCTTCTCGGGCGGGGAGCCGCTCATGCAGATCGATTTCCTCGACGGGCTCCTTCGCGCGAGCAAGGCGCGGGGATTCCACACGGCGCTCGACACGTGCGGCTACGCCCCGTGGGAGGCGATCGACCGGGTTCGCGCGCGCGTGGACCTTTTTCTCTACGATCTCAAGGTCATCGATGACGCGAGGCACCGGGAGCTCACGGGGGTCTCGAACGAGCTCATCCTGAGCAATCTCACGGAGCTCTCGCGCCGCGGCCACGCCATCGTCCTTCGCGTCGCGATCATACCGGGGCTAAACGATAATGATGATGCTTTGCGCGAAATTGCGGCGTTCGCAAGCCACTTGCCTAATCTCAAAGAGATTGATATACTTCCCTATAACAGGCTGGGTGCCGATAAGTACGCCCGCCTCGACAGAACCTACAAGCTCGCGGAGACCCGCGGGCTCCCGGATGAGCGTATGGCGGCGGCGGCTCTGATCCTGGGCGGCCATGGATTGAACGTGAGAATCGGAGGCTGATGGTATGATGGCGGGACGGGTCGAACGCCTAAGGCGCCAGAGCCTGGAGGCGCGGCCTTTTATTTCGACCGAGCGCGCCGAGCTCGTGACGGAGGCGTACGCGCGAACGGTTGAAACGGCGTCCGTCCCGATACGCCGCGCCCTCGTCTTCCGCCATCTCATGGAGCACAAAACGATCTACATCGGGGAAGGCGAGCTCATTGTGGGAGAGAAGGGCCCGGCCCCGAAGGCGACACCGACGTTTCCCGAGCTCTGCTGCCACAGTCTCGACGACCTCGATATTCTCGATTCGCGCGAGAAGATTCCCTTCGCCGTAAGCTCCGAGGCGCGCAGCGTGTACGAGGAAAAGATCATTCCCTTCTGGCGGGGAGGATCGATCCGCGATGCGCTCTTTGCGGGCATGTCCCCCGAGTGGATTGCCGCATATGAGGCGGGAGTCTTCACCGAGTTCATGGAGCAGCGCGCGCCCGGACACACCGTGCTCGACGACAAGATCTACCGG
>DATCCP010000319.1:0-2951 GCA_036511215.1 Candidatus Krumholzibacteriaceae bacterium | reverse complement strand
CACAGATCCGCCGCTTCCTCCTCCATGCCCGGGCGAAGTTCCTTTTCGTTTCCCCGCTCCTCCTCGACGACGCGATCGCCGATGCGGCGCACTCCGGGCTCCAGCTCATTGTCATCGACAATGAATCCCGCGTCCCCGGCGCGCCGACCCTGAACGATCTCGTCGCCGAAGGGGCAACCTTCGCCGCGGGCGCCCCGGGGGTCGTCGAGGAACGCGCGAGTGGCGTCAAACCCGACGACGTCGCCGCGATCTGCTACACTTCGGGAACGACGGGCGAACCGAAGGGAGTCGTCCTCTCCAATCGCAACCTCGTCTCGAACGTCGAATCGTGCCGGAGGCGCGTGCCGTTTCTCGAGACCGACACGTTTCTCAGCATTCTCCATCTCTACCATACCTACGCGACGACCTGCAATCTCCTCGCCCCCCTCTCGACGGGCGCCGCGATCTTCTTCGGACGTTCGCTGAAGTCGCGCGATATCCGCGAGGACATCGAGCGGGAGAGAATCACGATCATCTGCGGCGTGCCGCTTCTCTTCGAGAGCATGGCGAAAACGATCGAGAAACGCATCGCGGAGCGCCCGATATACGAGCGTTTCCTCTTGCGCGCGACGGCTCCCGCGATCGCGGCGCTCGGACGTCTCACGCGCGGGAACGTGGCGCGGGCTTTGTTTCGCCGCAAGCTCGCCGCGGGCGGGCTCGCCTCGCTCCGCTTCTGCATCAGCGGCGCCGCGGCCCTCAAGGGCGACGTCGATCGCTCGCTTTCCACGATCGGTATTCCGGTGCTGCAGGGCTACGGGATGACCGAGGCCTCCCCCGTGATCAGCGTGAATCCGCTCGGACGAGCGAGGCGAGGCACCATCGGGCCACCGCTTCCCGGCGTCGAGGTGCGCATCGCGGAACCGGATGACGAGGGCGCCGGGGAGATTCTCGTGAAAGGGCCGAACGTCATGGCAGGCTACCTCGACAATCCCCGGGCGACGGCGGAAGTGCTCAGGGACGGTTGGCTCCACACGGGCGACATCGGGAAGCTCCGCCGGGATGGCTACCTTACTTTCATCGGGCGGCGAAAGTCGGTCATCGTGACGGCGGGCGGCAAGAACGTGTACGCGGACGAGATCGAGATAGCCCTGAACGGCTGTTGGTGCATCCTCGAGAGCATCGTGCTCCCCACGAAAGACCGGAAAGGCAACGAGCAGGTCGGCGCCATCGTCGTTCCCGACCACGAAGCGATCTCGGCCTTGCGCGAGTCGGCGGGAAATCTCACGGACGAAGGCGTGGAGTCTCTCGTGACCACTGAGATCAAGAAAATCTGCGCGGAGCTGCCCGAATACAAACGGATCAGGGAAGTACGGATTCGAAACGAGGAGCTTCCGAAGACCTCGACCCGCAAGGTGAAGCGGCACCTCGTGACATGGCCGGGGAAATGAAGGCGAAACCCGTCGATTACATTTTTCTCCTGCGGCCGATGATTCTCATCCCCGTCTGGACCTTCTATCTCCTCGGGGCCCGCCACGGCGCAAACGCCTCCGGCGTGGCGATCGAAGCGGCGCACCTCGCCGCGGGGCTCGTCTCGTTCACCGCGCTCCTCGGCGCGATATACATCATGAACCAGATCGCGGACCGCGCCGCCGATCTCGCGGGAAACAAGCTCTTTCTCATCCCGCGGGGCATCATCACGGTTCGCGCGGCATGGATCGAAGCCGCCGCGCTCGTCGTTGTCTCGTTTGCGCTCGCGCTCGCGACGCTGAGCGCGCTCTTCGCCGTGATACTCGCCGTGAGCCTCGTCCTCGGCGCGGCCTACTCGCTCGAACCGGTGAGGCTCAAGCGCCGTCCGGTCGTCGACGTCCTCGCAAACGCCGCCGGGAACGGTGTTCTCAATACGCTCGCCGGGTGGGTCGCCGCGGGCGCGCCGATCGCGGGGTGGACGTCGCTCATCCCCTACCCGTTCGCCGTCGCCTCCGTGCATCTCGCGACGACGCTCGCCGACGTCGAGGCCGATTCGAAAATGGGGTTCAAAACAAGCGGGGTGATGCTCGGAGTCTCGCGCGGGCTCTTCTGTTCGACGGCGCTCATGGGCGGCGCGGCGGTCGCCTCCTACGTCACGGGCAACAACCCCGCCCTCATCGCCTCTATCCTCTCGCTCCCGTTCTTTCTCATCCCGGTGCGCTCCATAACCGGGCCCGCGAGAAACCCCGACGCCCTGATTCCCGCGAAGACCGCGACCATTATCTTCTCGATCGCCGCGGGATTTCTCTTTCCGCTCTACGTCCCGGCTCTCGCGGCTGTGATTCTGCTGACGCGTCTCTACTACGCGCGGCGGTTCGGGATCGAGTACCCCTCGTTCCGCGGCGCCTGAGCGCGCCCTGGACCCGGGCATTCCCTACATCGGAAGCAGGACCCTGATCGAGCGGTAACCTTCGGCGTTGCGCGCCGGGTTCGCGAGCTTCGGAAACCCGGCGACTTCCGCCTGAACCCTCGCGAGCCGGTCGCCCGTCGCCGGATGCGTCATGAGCCACGTTTCGAACTTGCCGGGCTCACGCGCCTCGACGTCTTTCAGCTTTCCGAGGAGCTCGACCATGCCGGCCGGATCGTACCCGGCCGCGTAAACGTACTTTGCGCCGAGTTGATCCGCCTCGAACTCGTTATTCCGGCTGTACTTGAGGAATCCCCCCGTCGAGACCATGTCGGAGACGAGCTTTGCATAACCGTTCGGATTCTCTCCGAGGATGATGCCCACGATGAACTGGTATCCGTACATGGTGGTGAGACGCTCGGTGGCGTGTCGAGCCGCCACGTGGCCCACTTCATGCGCGATGACCGATGCGAGCTGCGCCTCGTCGTCGACGACCTTCATGAGCCCCGTATACACATAGACATACCCGCCCGGAAGAGCGAACGCGTTGACCTCGTCCTTCTTGATGACGGCGAAATGGTAATCGATGTCCCGCCGG
>DATCCP010000318.1:0-2856 GCA_036511215.1 Candidatus Krumholzibacteriaceae bacterium | reverse complement strand
CGAGGTTCTGGCCGCGGAGCAGCATCTGCAGCGGCGTCTTCTTGATGCGCTTCTTGAGCTCGATAAGGCGTTCCCACGGATCTTCGTTGAGGTAGCGGGTCGCCACGTCGAAGGTCGCCCCGCCCCAGACCTCCATGGAGTAGAACCCGACCCTGTCCATCTTCTCGGCGATGGGCAGCATGTCCTCGGTGCGCATCCGGGTGGCGAGCGTGGATTGGTGGCCGTCGCGGAGGGTTGTATCGGTTATCTTGACCGCTTTGAAGGCCTGCAGGAGCTTGGCATTCTTGCGCATACAGCAAGCCCTTCGGAAAAAGCTGTTCAGAAAGGCGTCGAGGCTCTCACCCTATATGAGAGAGAATCTTCTCAAGCGCATCCTGCTCGGATTCGCCCGGACGGTCAGCTGGTGCTTCGACATCGTTTCACGCCGTCCCGCCATCTTCCATGGATTGAGCCTCTGCCCGAACCTTTTCTCGTCCAATGAATCCTCGGATTCTATATAAGCGTTGACCGCTGCAGTTATCACAACCATGAGCTTCTCATCCATCGTCCTCTACCTCCCTATCCTGCAAAAGATAACCCTCCCTTTTCGAGGCTGTCAACAACAAACTCCTTTAGCGGGCCCGGCGCGTAACGGATAACCGCATATATAATAATAGGTTATTAAAGATCTGGTCCCCGCTCAAGGCCGCCCAAAGGGATCCCCCCATGGATATGACTGGTGGGAAGGGACGGAATTGAACCGCCGACACACGGATTTTCAGTCCGTTGCTCTACCTGCTGAGCTACCTTCCCACGGGGAGGAATCTTAACCGGAAAAGGAGATTTGTCAATGATTTATTGCTTCCGGCGGCGGGACGGAGGGTCGGAATGCTCGGAACGGTCCAGATCGAGCATCTTCTTTCCCCCCACGTAGTCCCTGGACGCCGCCCGGGTGATCCTCGGCAGGCGCTCGGCGATCTTCTGGATCCGGGAGATCTCCCGCTCGATGCTTCTCAGCTTCCGGACCGTACCCTCATCGAGCCTGTCCTGCTCCATGAGGAGAAGCTGGGTATTTCCGAGGATGGCGCAGAGAGGGTTGTTGATCGAATGGTTCAGCCCTATCGCGATCTCCGATAGCGCCGCAAGCCGCTCCGCCTCGAGGAGCTTTCCCTGAAACCGTTTGACCGTCCGGAGGTCGGAAGCGACGCAGAGAAACCCGGCGAGCGCGCCCCGCGACCGGCGCAACGGCGAGACCACGAGCTGCACCGGCGCTTCCCTCCCGGTTTTCGTTCTCAGCTTCGTGATGAATCCGTCCGCCGGGAGCTCGCCCTGCTCGCGCAGGATTCTGGTGATGTGGAGAATGTTCTCGAGGCGCATGACGCAGTTGACCCTTCGCCGGACAACGAGCGAGCTTCTGAAACCGGTCAGTTCCTCCGCGGCCCGGTTGAACATGATGATCCTCAGTCTCGTGTCGAGGGACACGAGCGCCGCGGGGAAACTCTCGAACACGCCGACGAGGTAGTCGACGCTTTCCCGGTACCTATGCGTATCACTGCACTGCAACGGCGCTCCCCTTCTCCACATGGGCGGCAATCCTCGAGATGAGATCGGTCATCTCGAACGGCTTGTACATGAACTCGTCCGCCTTGGACCACGTCGCGAGAAAATCCTCCCGCTCCGGGCTCGCGACCTTGCGGGCCGTGAGCACGAGGATCGGGAAAGGCTCGATCTTTTTCTGCTCCATCTCCTCTTTGAGAATGCGGGAGACCTCGTAGCCGTTCTTTCCCGGCAGCATGATGTCGAGAAGCATGAGGTCGTAGCAGTTCTTGCGCGCCTTGCGAAGGGCATGCAGTCCGTCGTACGCGACGTCGACGACGAACCCCTTCACCTCGAGGCTGTACTTCACGGTCTCCACAATGTCCTCATCGTCCTCGACGATGAGAATCTTGTACCCTTTCATCCGTCTGCTCCTTTCATGACCGGAGCGAGAAGGTTCCGCTCCATTCGTTCCACTGCGATCGCAATGAGATCTCCGAGAACCGCGCCTTCGCGCGGACCGATCGCCCAACCCGCCCGCACGCCTTCAGCCGCATCGACTCGCGCCGCGAGCGCAAGGGCGAACACATCCGAGAACGACCAGAGTAGCGCCGCGCGCTCCAGCGTCTCGTTTCTCGGTGGATTGATCACGGGAGCCGGCCGCCACGACCGGACCGCGTCGGACCATTCCTCGTCATGCTCTTTTGAAATGCACCAAACCGCCGGCGTGAGACCCTTCGCGAGCATCCGCTCGAAGCGCGGCTCGAGGCTTACGTACTTCTGGACGACGCCGGCGGTCTCTTGGTCGGCGGGGATATAGAGGTGCACGGCGTTCCCCTCCTCAGCCCCCTCCTCGATGGCGAGCGACCCTCCGTGCATACGGGCAAGACGCTTCGCGATGAGGAGACCGAGCCCTTTCGACGCTTTCGCGGGGTGGCCGAAGGATGCGCTACCCAGATTGATTTCGTCCGCCACGCCGCTCGGGATGCCGCTCCCGGAATCCCGGACGCACAGGTCGGCGAAGGCGATGCGCGGGAGATGCCTCATGAGAACCGGTGGAAGGATCCGCGGCGGGCTGCCGTCGAAGGGGGAGACCGAGATCGAGATTCGCTCTCCCTCCGGGACGTGCTTGATGCTGTTGGCGAGGAGGTTCTGAAGAACCTGCTCGATGCGGTCCCGGTCGAAGGTCAGGTTCGCGCACGAAGGAGCCACCTGTATGGCAAAACCGATGCTCTTCTTGCGCATCGGCTCGAGGAAGAGGGCCGAAATCTCTTCGAGGTATGCGTTCACGTCATGGGTCTCCAATGTGAGCGGCCGTTCGTCGATTCGCGCCGCCGAGGC
>DATCCP010000317.1:0-20244 GCA_036511215.1 Candidatus Krumholzibacteriaceae bacterium | reverse complement strand
AGGAACGCGACGACTCCCGCCGTGAGTATCGCCTCCGCCGCACCCGCGACCGTGAGGTGCGGGATCGTCATCGCGGGGATCGTCACGGCGAGGGGGAACGGGCAGTAGAGCGGCGTCCCGTCGGGAAGGTGATGGAGAATGGGTTGGAGCCCGAGCTCGACCGCGGCGAGGAGCGCCGCGACGTTGATCCCGACGTAGCCTCCGGCGCCGGCCGCGAACGCGAACCTCCCGTCCCCCGGGCGGGCGGCGCCCCTGAGCAGCCTGAACACCCCGTACCCCGCGAACGGCATGACGAAGGCCATGTTGAAGGCGTTCGCGCCGAGGGCGAGCACGCCGCCGTCTCCGAAGAGGAGGGCCTGCACCGCGAGGGCGAGCGTCACCGCCGTGAGCGCGGCCCACGGGCCGACGAGGATCGCGACGAGCACCGCCCCCACCGCGTGACCCGTCGTTCCTCCGGGGAGCGGAATATTGAACATCATGATGAGAAAGGAGAACGCGGAGAGAAGGGCCACGAGCGGCACGCGGCGCCGGTCGACGCGACGGCGGATCGCTCGGAGAGACAGCGCCCACAGCGGCGCCGAGACGACCCACAGGGCACCCGCGCTCCGCGGCGAGAGATAGCCGTCGGGAATGTGCACGATGTCCTCTTCCTCATGCGTGTTATCAATTCAGATAATCGTAACACTATTATGAGAGTCCGCTCCCTCTCCGTCAAACCCTTTTTGCCTCGGGCCCGCGCGTGTTATACTGCGTTCCCATGAACCGCCGCTTCATGGAATGCTATCTGGTCCTCCGTCGCGCGTATGGACCGCAACGGTGGTGGCCCGTCACGCCTCGCGGCGGGACACGGCCCGCCTATGCAGGCGGCCCGCGCAATGCCCGCGAGCGCTTCGAGGTCGCCGCCGGCGCGATTCTCACGCAGAACACCGCCTGGACGAACGCGGCGCGCGCCATAGAGAGCCTCAACCGTCTCGACGCGATGAGCGCGGCCGGAATCGGGGAGCTCGACGAGCGGTCTCTCGCCCGCGCGATACGCACGGCGGGCTACTTCAATCAGAAGGCGAAGCGGCTCAAAACGCTCGCGGCGTTCTTTCTCGCGCGGCGAGCGGTGACGCGCGACGCGCTCCTCGCGCTGAACGGGGTCGGACCCGAGACCGCCGATTCGATCATACTCTACGCGTTCGATGCGCCCGTTTTCGTCGTCGACGCGTATACGCGGCGCCTCTTCGGGCGCATGGGGCTCATCGACCCGGCGGATTCATATGAAGAAATCCGAAAGATATTCGAACGCAATCTGCCTGCGAGCGTATATGTCTACAAGGAGTACCATGCACTCGTCGTGGAGCACGGGAAACGGATATGCGGGAAAGGGTCCCTCTGTGAGAAATGCCTTTTGCAGCACCTCTGCAGGTTGTATCTTACCGGCAGTAAGCGAACGGCAAAGGGCAAAAAGATATAGCGGATTCTTGGCGGACTCGAAGGGTTCTGTAAACGGTAGCGTTCGTTTGTGCTACGATGTTGTTAGGAATTATTATTGACTTTTGCGACAATTCCTAGTATATGTAGAAGTTGCTACGAAAGTGGGAGGCAAGCCACATGGTCTCATTCGAGGAAACGATTCAGAAGCTACGCAGCGGGGGATTCAAGCTGACTCCTCAAAGGCTCGCGGTGATCCGCTACATGCTCGGAAACACCGAGCACCCGTCCGCTCTCAAGATTCACAAGGAGCTTCGGCGCCGGTACCCGACGCTGTCGTTCTCGACGGTATACAACACGCTCGGCATGCTCGAGAAGATCGCGGAGGTGCAGTCGCTCCACATATTCGACGACTACCTCAACTACGATCCGACCATTGCCCCGCACATCCATCTCTACTGCAAGGGATGCGGGAATATCTACGACATCATGTTCGAGGGAAGGAACGACGTCGTCGTGCCGCGCAACGAGATCGAGGGATTCCTCATCGACTCCATCGGCCTCGTCATGAAGGGCACCTGCAAGCACTGCCGGTAGGGAGGAGCGTGCTTGATAGCTCAGGGATGGAAGTGCTCGGTCTGCGGTTACGTCGCCGTCGGATTGTTTCCTCCCGACTCCTGTCCCAAGTGCCACGCTCCCCGTGGGGCCTTCAAGGCCGAGCACGAGTTTCTCTTTCCAAGTGAAGAGACGGATGGCGTCATCAAGGCGTGCTGGAAAGTCAGCTACGGCCTCTACGTCGTCTCCTCCGTCAGCGGCGAGCGGATAAACGCCCAGATCTGCAACACGGTTTTCCAGATAACGAGCGACCCGCCGCGGATTGCGCTCGGCATCAATCACAAAAACCTGACCTACGAGTTCATCGAGGCGAGCGGCGTCTTCGCCGCTTCGATCCTCGGGAAGAATGATCACCGGATCGTCCGGCGCTTCGGCTACCGGTCGGGCCGGGATTTCGACAAGTTCAAGGGCGTCCCGGTGCGGCGGGGGAGAACGGGATGCCCGGTGCTCGAGGATGCGATCGGCTACCTCGAATGCCGCCTTGTCAAGGACGCGAAACTCGACGCCGGCACGCACACGATCTTCGTGGGGGACGTCGTGGGGGGCGCGCTGTTCAAGGACGAAGAGCCGATGACCTACGCACACTTCCACGCGACGAAGGACATCGCGTAGCGGTCTCGAGCCTCGGTCGCCGCTGCGCGCGAGGACCCCGACCGTCGTTTCAGGGACGAAAGGAGCATGGGCCGTGAAGGAAAAGGCAGATGATTTCAGACAGGTGCTCGCCGGAGCCATCTACCGGGAGATCGGCGCGCGCAATTTCTACAAGCGGATCTCCGGCGCGATCAAGAACGCCGATGGCAAGGAGCGCTTCAAGCGTCTCTCGAGCGACGAGGAGCGGCACCGGGCGAAGCTCGAAGGCTGGTACCGGAAGCTCTTCGACGGCAAGTTCATCGCCGATGAGAAGGAGCTCCGGGACGCCGAGATCAAGGGCGTGCACGTCGACGACAAGACCGGGGCGATGGCGGCGCTCGACATCGCAATCAAGGCCGAGATGCAGGCGGAGGAGTTCTACGCGCTCGAGGCGGAGAAGGTTACGGAGAGCGAGCTCAAAGAGCTTCTCCTGAAGCTCTCCGGCGAGGAGCATGGCCACTACGAGCTCCTCGAGGCCGAGCGAAGCTCTCTTGCGGGCGGCTTCTACTGGTTCGATATAGATTCGTCGCAGTTTCTCGAGGATTGAGGAGCGCGGTCCGGAGAAGCCGGCCGCGATCGGTCCACGCGAGGGGTCTCGTCGAGGGAGGCAATCGTGAGGAAGAAATGGAAATGCACGCTGTGCGGCTACATTCACACGGGTGAAGAGCCCCCGGAAAAGTGCCCCGTTTGCGGCGCGTCCCGGGAAAAATTCGTTCCCTACGAGCCGAAGCGCTGATATAATCTCTCAGCGGAAAGGAGTACGATGATGGACAAATGGCTATGCACGATATGCGGGTACATCTACGATCCGGCGAAGGGTGACCCGGAGAACGGCGTAAAGCCGGGAACATCGTTCGAGGCGCTGCCCGAAGACTGGGTATGCCCCGACTGTGGAGCTCCGAAGAGCGAATTCGAGAAGATGTGAGCGCGGGTTTTGAGCCCAGGAGGTTTGCGCGCGATGGCAATCGCATTCAGCGCCGATGAAGTGTTCGAGATGGGGATGGACATCGAGCGGAACGGAGAAGCCTACTACCGGAAGGCGGCCGCGCTGTCGAAGGACGAGAAGGTGAAGGGCGTCTTCACCGACCTCATGCAGCAGGAGCAGCGGCACTACCAGATCTTCAAGGCGCTGCGCGAGAAGCTCCCGCCGAAGGCCTCGCTCCCGACCGTCGCCGATCCCGAAGGCGAGGAGCATCTCTACCTCGACGCCCTCGTGAAATCGCGCCTCTTCAACAGCGTGCACGAGGCCGAATCGCTCGCCGCGAAGGTCTCGAGCGCCGTCGACGCCCTCAGGGCGGCGCTCTCCTTCGAGAAGGACACGGTGCTGTTCTTCCAGATGATGAAAGGGATGACGGACGAGCATCTCGGCAAGAACGAGATCGACCGGCTCATCGAGGAAGAGCACAACCACATCGTGCGGATCGCCGCGGCCATGAAGGAGATTGCGGGAACAGGCTCCCGGTGAGGTGGCCCGACCCCGCCGGGCGAATCATCCTTTACCGCCTGAATCCCCCCGCGTAAACCGAGGGCGCGCCCTTCTCGCCGCGGCCCGAAACGGGCCGCGCGACCGCCGCCGTTGCCTTTCGGTTCTCACTGTTTCCCGCACCTCCTCATCGCTCCCCATTTGTTCCCCTACTTCCCCGATATTGTGAATGGTTCTTGCAAGACAAGGCTTCGAGCAGCGGGTCGAGTAAGCCCGCCCACTTGGCAACATAAGCGCTGAATGGGAGTTATGTCGACAAAGGCCAGGAACGACTCGGGAGTCTGTTCTCGTGCAATTGGCCGCAGTATCGGCAGAATTATGGTCGCACACGATGCAAAATCGTGCGTGAGAAGCGGGCGGATTTGCTCTCCGTCGAGCCCGCGGTGCCTCGTCCGTCGGCGCGCCGCCTCCTTGTTCATATGCATCGCCCTTGCGTTCTCTCTGCCGCTTTCGGGCTTCTTCGGGGGCGCCGCTGCCGCGCAGACAACTGCCGCAGCATCCGAGCGGGTGCTCCTGGCTCCCGATGCCGGCGAGATTTCCATACGATCGGTCTCCTCCTCGTATACGCTCATCGCCCTCGATCAGAGAGGCATTCCGCTCGCGGTCGTGGTACGGAATGACTGCCCCTCGGCGATCCTGATAGAGTCGGTGATGCCTGCCTTCACCCGGTCCACCTACAACGATCGCTTCGCAGACTACAACGTCGTCTCGGGAATGACCGTGAGCCTCATCCTCATGCCGGGCGAAGCGCACACCTTCGATTTCGTCATCGACGTCAATACGACTGCCCTTACGGGCGCGAACATACGAATTGACGCTTCGGTCAGCGGACATCGAATCGACACCAATGCGCCGGTGAGCGCTTCGACCGCCGTGGCCCCGCACTACTGGCTTGTCACCTCGGAGCTCATCAACGCTCTTGCCGCGGTCTATGATACACGTACCACGCCGATTCGATCGGACGACAGCCTCGTCGCGTACATTCGGCCCGAGGGCTTCCCGTTCAACATGGTGCACAATATGAACGGGGGCGCCCCCATCGCCGACCTCGTTATGAACGGATCGAAGTACTACCGGATTGTCGTGCAGATCAACGCTTCCTACGATTGGGACTTCGACCCCAATGCAACGGGACACGGATACTTTGCTCTCTCGGGAGCTTCCCGGTGCTTAGGCAAGGAGTCCGGGGAGACCCCCGGAATCAAGCAGCTTCTGCTGACGGATTTCTTCGTGACCAACGAGGGCGGCGATCCGACGGATATCGTCGTCGGCATGACGAAGTCGACGAGTCCTGCGACTCCATGGACAATGTACTCAAATCCGTGGACCGACGGCGCTGTTGAAACCGGTTCTACGGGAGAGATCGGAACATTCCGTGTGATAAGTCCATCGAACACGACAATCGACTGCGTCGAGGGAAGCGACGACTGGGAATTGAGGGACGACTGCGAGCACCGAAGATACTTCTTCTACGAGATGTGGCTGCGGCCCGACCTCGATTGGGCGAACGGAGACACGGCAGATGTGTATCTGCACATCTCGGGCGACCCCGGGACGAAGGATCTCAAAGAGCTCCACATGCGCTTCAGGATCGTCGACGATGATTCCCTGCCCCCGTCCTTTTCCGAATTCGCCCCGGGCATCGTGCCGGCCGATTCGAGCTTCTACATCACGTGCAAGATAACGGACCCGAGCGGCGTATTCGACGACGGCACGGGATCCGGCGGTCAGGGCGTCTACCTTCTCTGGGACGATGACGGGAGCCTCGCCGACGGCGCGCATGAGATCACGATGTCCTCGATCGGCGCCGGTTACTACCGGAGCGATCTTCCGATCGGGCCCCATGGCACCGGCGATGTCGTCATGTACCAGGTGCACGCGTGCGACAACGATTTCGACGGCGGGAAAACCGGCGACCGGAGCTGCGCGTTCAGCGCTCAGCACGCCGTGCAAATCGTCGGCTCGACGTACCTGGTCGATCAGCCCGGGTCGCTCCAACCGAAGAGCGTATATCCGGGACAGGGGCACGTGGCGATCCATCTCGAGTTCAATAACCCGATGACGCAGGATATCGCCCTGAATCGAACTTCCTTCGTGGCATTCTCCGAGGGTACCGATACGGTCAAGGCGCTGTTGCGAAACGACACGGTGATTCCGGCCGGGGCGACTTATTTCCCGGTCGCCTTCAATCCCGTAACCATACCACTCGGTTTCTCGGCGCCCGATACCGCCTCCCTCATTCTCGACCTCGCCGGGACGCACATGGCGACGCAGTATCACCAGGCCTGGACGGCGTCCGAGGCGAACCGGCTCGTGATCCTGAAGCCTCGCCTGCGCTTCGAGGCATTTGCGGTGCCGTCAAACGCCGTTCACCCCGGCGATGCGAGTGTCGAGCTGCTGCAATTCAAGGTAACGAACGACTCTCCGGCCGATCTCTCCGTCGACAGCCTCGTTGTATCGAATGCGACGATCGGCGCCGGCGGGGTGCCCCAGACCGACGCAAACTTCGGTTCTTTGCACCTGTATAGGCAGGCGTCGGGGCCCGCAGAGATTGCTCGAATGTCGGGGATGGATCGTGTCGCTCCTGCGCGCGCGGCGCGGGCGAAAACAGGCGATGAGGGCGCTCCGGGTTCGGAGGGGGCCGCGGGGAGGTCAATGAGCGCGGCTGATTCCCTTGTTGGCCAGGGTCGATTCGCAGGAGGCCGCGCGAAGTTCAGGCTCGCGTCGGGGAGCCCGATACACCCCGGACAGTACATCTACTACTACGTGACCGCCGACGTCGATTCATTCCTCGCGTGCGACGGGGATTCCCTTGACGTCGAGGTCTCTTCCCCCGATTCCGTGTTCGTCGGCGGGAGCGTGCCGTGCGAATTCGCCCGGACCCCCCTCAATTCGGCTACGAAGAGTGTCGTCGACGGCTTCATGACTTTCCAGATCGCCGTCGAGAAGGCGGTCCCCGATACCCTCTATCGCGGTGACAAGAACCAGCTCCTGCTTTCGTTTGTGCTTCCGCCGAACGGGTATGCCCCCGATATCCTGTCGCTCGTTTCGGTCAGGAATTTCGATGCAAGCGGTGCCGACAGCCTCATCGAGAAGCTCGCGCTATGGAAGGACAACGGGGACGGCGCCTTTTCGCCCGGCGCGGACTCCCTCGTCGGCGAACTCAAGGCGACCGGAAACCGCTGGGCGCTCTCGGGCATCCAGCTCATGATCCGCGCGCGCCAGCGCTTCTTCGTGAGCGCCGATTTCGAGCTCGGAACCAAAGCGACGCTCGGCGCCCGTTTCGGGATTCCGGCCGGCGGGATTGAATTCGTTTCCGGCGACGATGGCCCGATCGACGGCAACGTTGTCCCGTCCGCTTCCCAGGTCCTGATACGCCGGGAGATTGTGTCACTCGCCGCCCTCCCCGTGCCGGCGGTCGTGCGTTACCCGGGGGATGCGGCGGTCGAGCTTCTCGCTCTGCAGATACGCAACAACACCCTCGATACCGTGAGAGTCGATTCCCTTCGCCTGCGGGGGATTTCGGATCTCTTCGCGTGCGAACCCCAGAAACCGGTTACCCTCCATGCCGACAACGGCGATTCGCAGTTCGATCCCGGCGCCGATCCGGCAATCGCCACCTCTCACTGGAGCGGCGGGTCGGCGCTCTTCGCCGGAGTCGGGCTCTCGATTCCCTCCGGCTCTCAGAAGATCCTCTTTGCCGCCGTGGCGCTCGATTCCGCTCTGACGGTCGACGGCGAGACGCTTCTCGTCGGCCTCGAATCGCAGGGAGACATTCATCTTTCGCTCGGCCCTGCGAGCAACGAGGCGTTCTATCGTCTCGACGCCGCGTTCCCGCTCTTCAGCGCGGGTGGCGCCGTCACGGACGGCATGCTCGCCCGCCAGGTCGCGATCTACTCGCACGGGGATAGCGCGATCGTCGAGCAGAAGAAGAACGTTCTCGTCCTCGACATCCACATACCCGGAAACTCGTGCGTCGGCGATACGCTCAAAAGCCTGAAGGTTACGAATCTCGGCACGGCGGGGCCTGGCGTTATCGATGGGTTCGTCCTGTGGCGCGACAACGGCGACGGCGCCTTCAGCGCCGTGCACGACGATTCTCTTGCCGCCTTCAGCGCGCAAGGAGCCGGGACGTACATGGCTTCGGGACTCTCGGAGCCCGTTCCAGGTCCATCGGGCGCGAGGTTCTTCGTGACGATGAACGTGCATGAGAGCATACAAACGGGAGGGACGGTTCGTATGGCGATCCCCCTCATGGGGATCCAGGTCGCCTCGGGGAACGACGGTCCGCTCGATCAGACAATCGTCTCGCCCGGAGTTATTCTCATTCCCGTGCCGGACCGCGTGACCTTCTTCACGAGTATGGTCGGCAACAAACGTGTCCAGCCGGGAGAGAAGCACGTTATCAACCTCGCTCTCGGCATGTTCAACAGCTATCAGGATTCCAAGATACTCCAGAGACTCGCGCTCCTCAACGTCGGGTCGTCCCAGTCCTCGGAGATCGTGAAAGTCGAAGCGTATGCCGATACGGATGAAGACGGGCTCTTCAATCCGGCGGTGGACAGCCTTCTCGAGACGGCTCAATCGAGCGGTGCGCTGTACGTGTTCGACAACCTCAACCTGACACTCAGATCCTACCGGAGCACGCTCGTCTTCGTTACCTACGATGCCGCGCTCCAGGGTATCCGTGATTCCGTACGGATCGATCTGCAGGTTTCGGACAGGACCTCTCTCGGATTCCAAGATAATAACGTGAATATGCAGGGTGAATTTCCGCTCAACTCGGCGGGCGTCGACGTGACGGACGGCATGGTGAGCGCTCAGGTGCGACTTCTCCCTGTCGCCGACGCGCTCGTCTCGCCCGGAGCCCACGATGTGCCCTGTTTCTCATTCGTTCTCCCCTGCGACGGCGTCATGGAGGATGTCCTCGAAGGTCTTTCCGTCCAGAACGCGGGGACGGCGGAGGAGAGCCGGGACGTCCAGGTCTTGAAGCTTTGGAAAGACACGGGAAGCAAACCGCTCTCGTTCGACCCCACCGACGAGGTTGTTGCGTATCTCGCATGGAACGGCGGCTCATGGAGGACGGTCTCCCGGCTCTCGGAAGCGGTTCCGTGCGAGGGGCTCGTTCTCCACGTGACGGCAGACATCGCCTCGACGGCTCGAAACGGAAAAGACATACGACTCTGCGTCCCCCTCAACGGTGTCTCCGTCGCATCGGGCAACGACGGGCCGATTGACCGAAACGTCTGTGGGCCGGCTGTGATCAGCATTACGACCGATCCGCTGTTCGTTTCCTTCGTCACGCCGGCGGCAGTGACGAAGGACCAGGTATTCGAGGTTCGTTTGAACGCGACGAACGTTTCCGACACGACGCTGCATGCGGTCGTTCCGGACAGCTTCGCGATTGTGGGTACGGGCGCTCTGACTCTCCTGTCGGGGCCGCAGCCGGCATCGATCGATCTCGCGAGCATGAGCGACAGCGCGTTCATCTGGACATTCAGGGCCCAGTCGACCGGCGAGCTCGTGTTCCACGCGCGCGCGAAGGAAACAGGCGGCCGGGGAGCGAGCATCGTTGTGCGCTCGGACACGCTGCGCATCGATGAGATTCCGACCGCCGTCACCGTAGCGATGAAAGACCTCGCTCCCGTGAGCCTCAACCGGGGGCAGGAAGACGCATCGATGATGGAGATGACGATCGGGTATCATCCCGCGTCCGGCCGGGGCGCGCCGCTCACGTTCGCCTCGATGGAGGTTTCTTTCTCGGACGAGTCCGGCTCCCCGCTCCCCGTGCGGAACGCCGCGTCGAGAATCCGGCTCAAGGACGAATGGCAGGTGCTTTGTTCCGTGCAGACCGACACGATCTCTCTCGGCGCCGTCACGCTCACGCTTCCCGGGTCCGTGACGCTCCGGCCGGGGGATTCGAAGGTGTTCAGACTATCGCTCGATGTTCCCTTGTCCGCGGCCGCGCAGCGTTTCAGGATCTCGATTCAATCGCCGGGGAAGCTCGTCATCGCGGACGGCAACAGCGGCGCGCCGGTTCCCTTCACGGGTACGACATTTCCCTGGTCGACGAATACGGTCGCTCTCAACGACCCGGCGAACGCACTCACGATGAGCCTCACGCCGAGACTGCCCGCGAGGGTCAACAAGGGGCAGGACAACGTTGTCGCGTTCGCGATCGTTCTCGCGAACAGCGGTCCCGCGTCAACGGCCCCCGTGAGCGTCTCGGAGCTCGTCTTTACCATGCGGGATGCGGCGGGTGATTCCGTCGATGCGGGTAGGGTTCTGAGAGTCTTCCGCCTCGACGGCGCCGGCGGAAATACCTACGCGTCGGTGGAGAGCTTCAACGGCTCGGCAAGGATCAGATGCGTGCTTCAGCCCCCCGTGACCGTTTCCTCGCAGGTCCCGGTCGCGCTCACAGCCGTCGCCGGCTGCCTCTTGGAACCTTCCGTCACGGGATTCTCCGTTTCCCTCGACGACTCGACGGACGTCGCGGCCCGGGACGTCAATTCCGGAAGACCCGTCCGCGTCACGGCGAGCGCACCCGGCTTTCCGATGAGCTCGGGGACCGCGACGTTCCGCACACCCCTCCGAAGCGTCGACGTCGCGGGCAACGGACTTCTCGTTGAACGGATCATGGCGGGGAGCGTGGGCGTTCCCGTGCTCCGGCTTCGTCTTCGGCACCCGGGAACCGCGGGTGAGTCCCCCTTCTCGTGCGCCGGCGTGACGGTGCGCGTGCTCGACGAGGCGGGCCGTGCCCTCGATCCGAATCCGTTTCTCGATGTCGTGCGGGTGCGGCTGAACGGCGTCGACTTCGCGTCCGCCTACGTAACAGCCGGCACCGGTTCGGACATTCCCATCGATTTTTCTTCGCCGCTCCTCGTTGAGCCGGGCGGCGTCGATACGCTCGACGTTCTCGTCGACCTCGACGCGGCGCCTTCGCCGTCTCGTTTCCAGATGCAAGTGAATCCCGCGGGACTGAGGATCACCGATGCGACGGACGGGAGGAGCGCCATCAATATCACGGGAGCCTTCCCCGTCACGAGCGGTGTCGGGAGAATCATCTTCCCGGCCGCCCAGGTGCTCTTCGATGCCGACGGCTTGCTTCCGGCCAACGTTGCCGTGGGAGAGGAAAACGACTGCATGAGGTTCCGGTTCGTGCGTCAGAACGACTCATCCGGATCGAGAGTCTTCTTCGAACGCATCGTGCTCGACGTTCTCGGCGAAGATGACCGCGCGATCGATCCGTCGCGCGTCATCGAGGCGCTGCGGCTCGATGGAGCGTCCGGGGAGATCGCCTCGAGCTGGGCCGTCGAGGGGGGGCGTCTCGTGGTCACGATACGCGACACGGTCGCCATCGGCGAGAATGAAACGCGCGAGCTCGTTCTCAGGATCGCAACGGTCGCCGCCCCCGACGTGAAGATGTTCAGTCTCCGCGTGGCCGGCCCGTCGGATGTGGTCTGCAGGGACGAGGCGACCGGCGGCGCGACCGGTGTCGTGGCGGGCTCGGGAGCGTTTCCCTATGGCTCGGGACGAGCCGCGCTCCTCTCGCGCGACATCGAAGCTTCATTCTCCAACTATCCGAATCCGTTCGTCGCGGGAACCGAAAAGACGACAATAACGTTCTATATGCCCGTCGAGGGGCTCGCGAGCCTCAGGGTGTTCACGGTCACGGGAGAGCCCGTGAGGACCATCGTCGACAGGGCCCAGCTCAAGGTGGGGCTTCACCAGGAGTTTTCGTGGGACGGCAGGAACGGCGCCGGAAACGCCGTGCTGAACGGCGTGTACTATCTGCTCCTCAAGGTCGATAGCGGCAGCAAGGATTATACATTGAAGCGAAAGGTGGCGCTCGTCCGTTGATCGGTGGAGCGGCGGGCATGAATAGCATGAAGCGCGCGGCATGTATGATTGCGATCATTCTCTCGGCGGCGTGGCCCGGCGGCGCCGGCGCGGGGAACGACATCGGCGGGACGACGAGCCCGTTCGGCCTCGGCGCGGGGTGCCGGAACATCGCGATGGGAGGCGCATCATCGGCTGTTTGGGGTGATTCGTACGCCATCTTCTGGAATCCCGCGGGGCTTTTCAGTGTGGAACGCGACGAGATCAACCTGTTTCACACATCGCTCTTTGACGAATCGACGACCTATTCCGCCGTCGCGCTCTCGCATTCATTCCTCAATCTCGGAGTCCTCTCGTTCGGGGCGATCCAGTTGCGCGTCGGCGGCATCGAACAACGCGACGACGCAAACATGCTCGTCGGCGGTGATCTCACCAATGTCCAGACGCGCTATGCTCTCGCTTATGCGCAACAGATCGTAAAGGGCTTCACCGCGGGGCTCGATCTGAAGCTCGATCGCTTCACTCAGGGATTGTACAGCGCCAACGGATTCGGGCTCGATGCGGGGCTCGGCCTCGAGACGTCCGTTCATTCGCCTTTCATCGAGGGAATTTCGGGCGGGGTCTCGTTCAGGAATCTGCTTGAACCTGCCATCAACCTCGTCGAGCATCAAGCGGGCGATCCGCGGGGCGTGCGTGCCGGTTTTTCGATGTGGAGATCGATCTCGTCCCGAATGCAGGATCGCCTCACCGTCGCCCTCGATGTCGACAAGGCGCGGCTTTCTGATAGCCGGATTCGGTTCGGGGCGGAATACCGCATGCGAAACATATTTGCGGTGCGGGGGGGATGGGACGGGGGCAATCCGACTCTCGGGTGCGGATTCACGGCCCCGTATTTTGTCCTCGATTACGCGTACCGGAGCACCGAGCTCGGCGGAAATCATCTCTTCGCGCTCGCGTTCAGGTTCGGCGCCTCGCGGAGCGAGAAGCGCGAACGGGCGCAGAGGCGCCACGACGAGGAGATCCAGGGAGAGATCGAAGCCCAGATCACGAGCTACGAGCAACGCTCCGTTCAGACCGCCCTCGACGAAGGCCGGGAGCGCCTGACGAAGGGAGACTACACCGGGGCTATCGATCGTTTCAGCCGCGTGCTTCTCTGGTCGCCTTCGAACGAGCAGGCAGCTAACGGACTTCAAAGCGCGCGCGCCACGCTTGCGATATCACGCGGCGATTCGCTCATGGCAACGGGCAAATATGCCGGGGCGCTCCTTTCCTACCGCGAGGCGCAGGGGGTTCTCCCCTCGGACGAGGCGGCCGGCCGGATCCGACGCTGCGAGCAGCGTGTTCAGGAGCTCTCGAACACGGAGCGGATGAAAGATGAGATGCTCGCCACGGCCATCGACCTCTATACGAACCGTAAATGGGCGGAGGCGGTTTCCGGTTTCAAGGAGGTCCTCGCCGTCGATCCGAAACACGAGCTTGCGCTCGACTACCTCGCGCGGGCCCGCGAAAAGATGCAGGATCAATACGAAAAGATATTCGTCGACGCCGACCGTCTCGCCGCGAGCGGGCATTTCGCCGCCGCGATCCAGTCTCTCACGACCGAGCTCGAGAAACATCCGACCGACGTGCGCATCGAGGCCAAGGTCGCGGAGATTGAACAGCTCCAGAAGAAAGCGGAAGGCGTAAAGCCGAAGGCGGAGGTCGCGAAAAGCAGTCCGATGCCGATATCGTCCGAGGAGCGGACACGGTTGCGCCCGGCGTATGAACGGGGGATCGAGTTCTTCACGAAGGCCGATTTCGCGCGCGCGATCGGCGAATGGGAAGGCGTTTACCGAGTCGCCCCGCAGTTCGAGCAGGTTTCCGATTATCTCGTGAAGGCGTACCAGTATCTCGGAATGGAACACTACGCGCGCCACGAATACGACCGGGCGCTCGAGGTTTGGAACAAGATTCTCGCGGTCGATCCCGACAACGAAAAGGCGATCCGCTACATCACCAAGACGAAAGAAGAGCTCTCGAAGCTCGATGGGTTCACGAGCCGCTGACGACGGGGGAGCGCGAATGAAGGCAATCAGTCTCAAGATACAGATCACGATGCTCGTCATCCTGCTTATCGCGGGTCTCGTCGGGGCATTCTCGTGGACCGTCGTCACGAACGAAAAGAGAATGCTCCTGACCGAGGCGCTCGAGAAGGTCATTCTCGAGGGGCGCATCCTTGCCCTCAGCTCCGCGAAACCGCTTCTCCACGAGGACCCCGAGTTCGAGCTCCATCCGCTCGTCACACGCGCGCAGGAGGTCGAGAAGGATATCGCTTCGATCGTCATCATCGACCGCGAAGGTTTGATCAAGGGTCATCGCGACGTTCTCTCGATCGATCATGCATACGCGCCGGACGCCGGTCTGCGTGCGGTCCCGGGAGCGGGGCTCACGCTGCCGGGGGAGGAGGTCCGCGAGAACGAGCAGCTCATCGAAGTGAAGATTCCCGTTACCGATCAGGGGAAGCCTATCGGTTTCTTATACATCGATTACGCGAAGGCGGGGGTGCTCCAAGCGATCTCGGGCATCACAACGAGGATGGTTCGCATCGGGATCCTCGCGCTCCTCATCGGGGCCGCTCTCTCGCTGTTTCTGGCGCTTCATATCAACCGTCCCGTGCAGGTGCTCACGAAGGGAGCCGAAGCGATCGGGCAGGGGCGCCTCGACACGCGCATCGAAGTGGGGTCGATCAAGGAGCTGCAGACGCTCGCGCGCACTTTCAACGGAATGGCGCAGCGGCTCGAAGACGGCCGAAAAGCTCTCGTCGAGCAGGAGCGCATCCAGCGGGAGCTCGAGATCGCCCACGAGATCCAGGCGACGCTCCTGCCGGCGCGCCTTCCACATTTTCCCAATATCGAGATGGATGCATTCTATAACGCCGCCTCCGAGGTAGGCGGCGATTACTTCGACCTCATTCCGGTCGACGAGGACCACCTCGCGATCGTTGTCGGGGACGTGGCGGGCAAAGGGGTACCGGGCCTCGTCGTGATGGCGATGGTTCGTATCCTGGTTCGGTCGCTCGCCCAGAGCCCCCGGAAGCCGGCTGCCCTCCTGCGCCAGCTCAACGTGCTTCTCCGCAAAGACATCAAAAGCAACATGTTCGTGACGCTCTTCTGGGGTCTCCTGAACACGCGTGACGGGGGTCTCGACTTTGCAAATGCCGGGCATATGCCGCTCATCGTCTACCGCGGCTCGCGACGGGCCGCGGACGTATTCCGGGCGACAGCGAAGCCGATCGGAATATTTTCCGATGAGGTCTTCTGCCGAGGCCTCGAAGAGCATCGAATCACGCTCGAGCCCGGAGACTGCATCCTGCAGTTCACGGATGGTCTGAACGAGATGCGTGACGCCGCGGGGGATGAGTACGGCATCGAGCGGCTCAGGGACATTCTTCTCGCTGAAGCCGGCGGAGGCGCGCGGCATCTCGTGGGCGAACTGAGGCGCAGCCTCGCGGCGTTCCGCGGTGCGACGCCTCAAAGCGACGACCTGACGATTGTCGCCGTCAACGCGATGCTGGCCGGCGTCGAGCGGGCGCCTCTCGAACGGAGTGAATGGCAGGACCAGGTTCTCTCACGATGAGAGTCCCGTAAACCGTGGGTGCGGTATGAAGATTGAGTCAATTGATCCCATCACGCTCGCCGTGGGCGTGAGCTGCGAGCCCGACGAAGGCTGGCAGATTCCCGTCCGGCTCGTGAGTCTCATCATGGTCGCCATGGACTGTGAGGTGCCCTCGATCGCCTGCGCCCTTCCCGACCGGCTTCCCCCGGCCGTCCGGATGGCGAGCGAGCAGCTCATCGCCCGCAACGCGATCGTCACGCTCGAATCCTCGATTGCTCGAAATTGTGACTGGATCGAACCGCGCCGCCATGTAATCGGCAAAGACGAGACATTCTTCTGCGTGGGGGACGTCGAGAGCGACCGGATATACTCGCTCTTTTTGATCGGTACCAAGGATAATGTCGATCGGGCATCGCGCTGCGCGCACATTTTCGCGGCCGCGCTCGGCTACACGAGCGATTTCTCGTTCGAGATCCGGCTCAGCGTCTACGAGCTCCTCATGAATATCGTCGAGCACGGCATCGAGCCGGGCTCGCGCGATTGGATCCAAGTCGATCTTGAGCGCGAAGGGGACCAGCTCCTCGTTTCCATTATCGATCAGGGCGTCGCGTTCGACCCCTCGGGGGATTCGGAATTCGATCTTCAGGCTTACATCGGAGCGCGGAAAACGCGGGGTCTCGGCCTCATCATGACGCGCCGCATCGCGGAACAGCTCACCCATCGTCGCGAATCTGGCTATAACAAAACCCTCATGAAGAAGTCGGTCTGGTCTCGCGGCTCCGCGCCGCGAGATGGAAAGGAGAAATCAATGGCGCAGTTTGAAATCGGAGGTCCAACGCCCCTCGGCAACGGGTCGAACATGTTGACTCTCAGCGGCGATCTGGACGCGAAGGGGGCGCTCCTCGTAGAGCAGATGCTTGCCCAACTCCTCGAGAAGGAGGTGTTCCGCGTGACGCTTGACTTCGAGAAGGTCTCGTTCATATCGAGCGCCGGCGTTGGAATCCTCCTCGGACTCGTATCGTCCATGCGGGACGCGGGGGGTGACGCGGTTTTCGTGAGAATACCGGCCAAAGTGAGTTCGGTGTTCCAGCTCCTCAACCTCGAGGACTATTTCACGATCGGCGATTCCGTCACGGCGAGCACCTAGGATTCGAAAAGCCGGATGACGGCATGGTGGCGCGAATGACATCAAACCAGGGAAGAACGCTCGCGGATCCCCGCGGGATCGAAGACCGGCTCGAACGGCAGCGGCTGACGTTCGAGGCGATCTTCCGCCTCGTCGAGAAGCTCGGGACGACCTTCGACGTGAGCAAGATCGCAAGCCTGTTCCTCATGACCGTCATGGGGCAGCTCAAGGTGACACGCGTGTCGCTCTACCTCGTCGTACCGGAGAGAATGCGTCTCGAGCCTTACCGGTCGCTCGGGGTCGCCAACGCCGCGGCGCTCGTGAGCCTGCCGATCGAGTCGGGTTTTGTCCGTTGGCTCTCCGATGCCGTCGGGCCCGCGCCTCTGGACGAATTCTGTGTCGGAGCGGGGCAGGCGGCCGACGAAGAGGAGGAGATAATCCGCCACTTCGTCGGGATGGGTTTCTCCCGCGCGATCGCGCTCACCGAGCAGGGGGACCTTCTCGGAGCGCTCTTTTTCAGCGGCGCCGTTACCGGAGAGGCCTTCAGTGACTTCGACGACGAGATCATCAAGATGCTCGCACGCGTCGCCTCGATCACGATCAAGAGCGCCTTTCTCTACCAGACGGCGGTTGCCTCGAAGCTCGAGCTCGAGCAATTCTCCGAAGTGAAACGCGAATTCATTTCCCATACCTCGCACGAGCTGCGGACGCCCCTCACCGTCGTGAAGAGCGCTCTCTGGTCACTCGAGCCGGATCAGGTCGACGAGGGCGTTCTCGTCGATATGGCCAAGGACGCGATCGCGCGGCTCGAGAAAAAGGTCGAGTATCTCCTCTCGCTCAACGACATCGAACTCAACAAGACGGATTTCAGGCTTCAACCGGCGGAGGTGTCGTCGATCGTCGACGACGTCCTGCGGGAAATCCTGCCGGAGCTCGAGGAAAAACAGGTGCACGTCGATGTCGATGACCGGGCGCGATTCCGGAAGGTGCTCATCGATCCCGGCAAGATCGCGATCGTGGTCCGGAGCATTCTCGATAACGCCGTCAATTTCGTCGGGCGCGGCGGGAACATCAAGATCACGCTGCGGGTATCGGAGAGTCCTCCCGGAGCCGAGGAGGGCGTAGCGATCGGCGATTGGCGCTCGAGCGGCACGGGACTCGAAACCGGCCCCGGCATACGGAGCCGCGCGCGGGGGATCGACGGCGCATCCTACATCGTGATCAGCGTGAAGGACGACGGCATCGGCATTCCCGCTTCGGAAATAGCGACCCTCGCCGAGCCGTTCACGATGGCGTCGAACTCGAGCAACCGGAACGTCAAAGGGCTCGGGATCGGTCTTTCGGTCTCGCAAAAGGTTGTCTCGGGACACGGCGGCACGATGTTCTGCAAGAGCGATCTCGGCCAGGGCGCACAGTTCTCGATCTGGCTTCCCCTCAATGCATAGATAGAAAACGGGCGGCCCCGGCGGGAGCCGCCCTGCATGGAGACCGGACGGCCCGTTGCGTGGACCGCCCTGCAATCGAAGACTATCCCTATTTCTTCGGAGCCGGCGGAGGCGTCGCGGGAGCCTTCTCCGGCAGCACTCTCGTAATCGACTCGATGATGACCGGGGTCTCCGGGACATCCTGGTAGGGACCCTTGGTCGTCGTCTTCACGGCCGCGATCTTCTCGACGACGTCGGAGCCCTGCACGACCTTGGCGAACACGGCGTATCCGTACTGAGCTTCACTGACGTGGTCGAGGGAGGCGTTGTCCTTCAAGTTGACGAAGAACTGGCTCGTTGCGCTGTTGATTTCACTCGTGCGCGCCATCGAGAGGGTTCCCTTGAGGTTCTTGAGCCCGTTCATTGCTTCGTTCTTGATCGAGGCAAGCGTCGTCTTCTGCATCATGTTCTTGTCCGACCCGCCGCCCTGTATGACGAAGCCGGGGATGACCCGGTGGAAGGTCGTTCCTTCATAGAATTTCTTATCGACGTAGTTGAGGAAATTCGCCACGGTGATCGGAGCTTCCTTCGGGAAGAGCTCGACCTTGAACGAACCCATATTCGTTTTTACGAGAACCATAGGATTAGCGCTCTTTTCCTGGGCGCTTGCCGGCCCTGCCAACGCGATCGACGCCACAAACACACACAACGCTATGACTACCAATGAGTTGAAGAGTTTCATCTCCACGTCACCTCCGTTCAGACCAATGGGCCAAATACTGTATCGACACGTAAATATATCTGATCGGGCCGCCGCGGCAACAGAAAAATGCGATTTCGACCCTTCCACGTCATTCCCTTCGCTTTTTTCTTTCTTCTTTTTCCCGCTATTTGGTAAGATGAAGCAACGGGGGTCCATAGATTTACCTTTAGCTGCAAAGGAAAGGGCATGCCTAAAGAGCTAAAGTATGATCACGTCGACGTTTTCACGGACAAGCCCCTTGGCGGAAACCAACTTGCCGTCTTTCACACTCCGGGTCAACTGACACAGAGCCAGATGAGTGCGATCGCAAGGGAGATGAATTTTTCCGAAACGACGTTCATCTTTCCGGCGAAGTCGGCGGGAGCGAGCGCCCGTGTGAGAATCTTCACTCCCGTGGAGGAGATTCCGTTCGCCGGCCATCCCGCGCTCGGCTCCGCGTTCGTCATCGCCACCCGTTCAAAGAAGAGGCTCGATAATCTCACGCTCGAGCTCGGTGTCGGCCCCATCGCGATCGATATCGAGTGGCACGGCAAGAAGATCCAATCCCTTACCATGCATCAGCCGCTTCCCGTGTTCGGCTCCGCGCTCCAGAACAGGGAACAGGCCGCGCGGGCCCTCGGCGTGACCGCGGACGAGATCCTCGGGGGCGGCGTCGTGTCGAACGGCCTCGATTTCCTCATCGTCGAGGCGACGACGCTTCCTACGGTCCAGAACGCCCGGTGCAACATCGAGGACGCGATCAAGGTCATCAGGCGGCACAACGTTCATGCGATCTATATCTTCGCGCGCCTCCAGGGCAGGGGGCCGAACGTCCATGCGAGGCTCTTCACGCCGACTTCGAGCGTCGTCGAGGATCCGGCGACGGGCTCCGCGGCCGGCGCTCTCGGCGGTTACCTCGCGCGGATTCTCAAGTTTCCGATGAAGCTCCGTCTCACGATCGAGCAGGGGATCGAGATCCGGCGAGCGAGCCTCATCTCGGTCGACGTCAATTCGGAGCGGGGGACCATCGAGGGAGTCGCCGTCTCGGGGAAGGTCGTCCCGGTCGGCGAAGGAGTGATCAGGCTTCGCTGAGAATTGAGCGTCCCTCGGAAGAAGAAGCCCGACGCGTGTACGGGGCGAGAGAATTCAGTTCTATTCCGTGCCCCGTTGTGGTATAATAGCACCGCATCTTTGAAACCGGAGAAAGTTCTGACGAAGGTGGACCGCGTGACCCCTCCATTGGATCCTTTTTCCGGTTTTTTATTTTTCCCGCCCGGCGCTCGCGGTCCGCGCGCGCGATCCTACTTCAAGTACTCGGCGAACCAGTCCTGAAGCGTCTTCCACCAGAGCTCGGCGTTCTGGGGCTTCGTCACGA
>DATCCP010000316.1:0-5445 GCA_036511215.1 Candidatus Krumholzibacteriaceae bacterium | reverse complement strand
CCCACGGCGATGACCACGGCGCCGAGCTTGAGGAGCTTCGCGATGGTCTCGGCCTCGATGATCTCGAGCGGACGCGGCGAAGGGACGACGCGCCGGTATCCCCGGTTCGCATCCATGATCATGCGGTAGCCCTTTTCCTTTTCGATTGCCCGGGCTTCCTCCGGGCCGTAGAAGAGGCCGATGGGCTTCGTCGGGTGTTTGAACGCCTCGTCATCGACGGACACGAGGACCTGCGAGACGATGGCGACGACGTCGCGGTGAACGCCCCGGGCGTTCAGCTCGTTCCCGAGCGACTGCTGGATCATGTACCCGATTCCGCCCTGCGAATCGGCGCCGCACACGTCGAGGGGCATCGGCGGGATGCGGTTCTTCACCGCTTCGTTCCGTTCGACGATATTGCCGACGATCGGGCCGTTTCCGTGCGTGACGATCACCTTGCGGCCCGAAACGATGAGATCCGCGACCTGCCGCATCGACGTCGATGTGAGGATCCGCTGCGCCTCGATCGTCCCGCTCCCGTTCGTCGGAATGATCGCGTTGCCGCCGATGGCTATGACGTCTATACCCCGCACGAGAAACTCGTCTCCCTAAAAATAAGTCCCCCGTTGAAAGCCTCCGCTCTCAACAGGGGCACGCTGCCTATTGCGGTATCTTACTTGAGGGCGCCCCGGATCTTATCGAGCGCCTTTCGAAGGTTCTCCTGAGAGTTCGCGTATGAGAACCTCAGGTATCCTTCACCGTATTTCCCGAAGCTCGTGCCGCTGAGAGCCGCCACACCGGCCTTCTCGAGGAGATACTCCTCGAGCGCTTTCGACTTCATGCCGGTCCCGGTGATGTTCGGGAACACGTAGAAGGAGCCCTTGGGCTTGAGACAGGTGAAGCCCGGAATCGAATTGAGACCGTCGACGATGAGATCGCGGCGCGCCTTGAACTCCCTGACCATCTTGCGCGACTTCGACTGGGATCCAGTCAGGGCCTCGATTCCCGCCACCTGCGTGAAGCTGGCCGTGCAGGAGTTCGAGTTCGTCTGAAGCCGGGCGACGGCCTCGGCGAGCTTGGGCGGCATAATGCCGTACCCGAGCCTCCATCCGGTCATCGCGTAGGTTTTCGAATGCCCCTCGAGGAGAATTGTCCGATCCTTCACCTCGGGAAAATCGTAGATGCTCACGTGCCTGCCCTCATAGACGATCTTGCTGTAGACCTCGTCGCTCAGGATCCACGCGTCGTACTTATCGGCGAGCTCGGCGACGGCCTTCATGTCCTTCTTCGTGAGCATGCCGCCCGTCGGGTTCTGCGGAGAGTTGATGATGATGAGCTTCGTCTTCTCGTTCACGAGTGTCCGCAGCTCGTCGACGTCGAAGGAGAAGCCCTTCTCCTCGCGCAACGGGATCGGGACGGGCTTCCCGCCGACGAAGTTGATGACCGACTCATAGATCGGAAATCCGGGATTCGGGTAGATAACCTCGTCGCCCTCGTCGACGAGGGCGAGAATGGAGAAGAAGAGAATCGGCTTGGCACCCGGGGTGATGACGATGTTCTCCGGCTTCACCTCGAGCCCGCGGTCCTTCGTGATGTACTCGGCAAAGACTCTCCGAGCATCGGGAAGGCCTGCTGACGGTCCGTAGTGCGTGAATCCGGACTTGAGCGCCTGAATCGCCGCCTTGATGATATTGGGCGGCGTGTCGAAATCGGGCTCACCTATCTCGAGGTGAACCATCTCCCTGCCCTCTGCTTCCATAGCCTTCGCCCGGGCCAGGACCTCGAAAGCGGTTTCCGTGCCCAGCCTGCTCATCCTCTCGGCAAACATCTCTCCTCCTCGAACAAGACCACATAGCCCATCTCTAAAGAATTGAACAATATCTATATTATGAAGGGGAGGGGCCTTTGTCAATACAATATCGGCGGATGAGACGGTAGTATCAGTTTGCGTGCAACGAGTTACGCCGTCCGAGCGCCCGCGCGACCGCGGCTCTCTCAGCTGAGGCTCGAGAGGTACTTCTGTATCTCCCGTCGAACCTCGTCGCGCATCTGGTTCCCCTTTCCAGCAAAACGCGCCAGCGTCGTCTTGTCGATGAACCGGACGTGAATGAATTTGCGCAGGCTCGATAGAGGCACCCTCGCGGGGTTCTGAAGGAGGTTGACGGGGACTTCCTTGTTCGCGAAGCCCGAATAGAGGTCGCGCCTGTTCGCGATCATGGTAAGAACCGACATCGAGCGCGATCGCTGTGCAATGAGCGACATGATACCCGGCTGCGCGAGGACGCGCGGGTTGTTCATGAGCTCGACGACAAAGTTGTCATTGTCCATATAGGTCACGACGAGAGTTCGATAGCTTACCACCTGCTCATTGTGGACGTTTGTCCAATCGACTTCCCGGGGCATTTTGTCGATATCGACGAAATGCGCGGGAGGCACCTTTGCGAGGTCGATCCTGAGGATCTTCTCCCGGAGATCGAAGCCGGGGAGATCGAGAAGCGTCTTGACGACGTTCACTGCGGCGGTTTTCTGAAGAAGGATCTCGAAGACCCCTCCGCCCGCCGAATCGACGAAGATCGCGAGGCAGCTCAAATAGTCCGGTTTGCGCTGCGTGCGGACGAGGAGCGGATGCTTGAGGAGCGCGCGAATGATGGCCGTGCCGAGCTTGATACTCGGGTATGTATGAACCTTGGCGAGCTGCGTATCGAAAAGACCGGCGATCGCGGACCCGGCGCCGCCTTCGCGAAGCGCCGCGACGGTCGAATCCCACCGGTTGCCGAGCTTCTGGCGCACAACGAGCGTCGCCTGACCGTAGCGCTGGTACGCGCCCTCAAGGCCTTGAAGGTACCATCGCGTCTCATCCGCCTTCGTGATGAGGAAGATCGCCGATTGCTCCTTATTCGTGAAATTGATGTCCGCGAGCCTGCGCTTGATTCGCATATCGAGCGCCTCGAGCTCGGCCTTCGCGCGTTCCATGATCGCCTTGTCCCAGCGTCTGTCGGGATCGGAAAGCGCCCGCCGCACCCCTTCGCTCCAGCCGAGCCAGGGTTTGTCGACCGGCTCGCCCGAGGAGCCGGGCAACGGATGGGAGGTCGTGAGGAAGAGCACCTTCTTCTTGAACCACTCCTCGCTCTCCTTGAGCGCAATCCCGGCTTTCACCTCGCGCTCGAAACGTGCCATCACGCGTCGTACGTTCCTGAAATCGGCGAGCTCCGTCACCATCGTCTCGGCCGGGGGCAATGCGACGAGAAGGGCATAGAGCAGGACGAGGCCGGCGGTCTCTCCCTCGGCGGCGATCGCGGCGATCCTCAGGATCTCCAGATGCGGCTCGTTCGAAGTGGCGATGTAGTCCCCGAGGGCATCGACCTGCTTGAAGATATTCTCGATCGTCGCGAGCTTGAGGAGATTGTCGCGCTTCTCACCTCTCGGCGAGAGATCGAGAAGCTCTCTCAAGTGGTTGAGAAAGGGCATCTCGGGCGGGAAGGCGATGATCTTGCGCCCGTATGTTTTGTCGTCATAAACAAGTGTGCGAATGCTTTCGGTCATAGAATCGCAGATAGCATGAATGGTTCCAGTTCCAGGCTCCGGCCTTTCTAAAGGGCCAACGCCGCCTGGAGAGAGACCTCAGGCGGCCGTTCCGCATCAAGCGCAGTATGAAATGAAACGTCTAGCCTATTGATAATAAAAACGATAAGAAGCGCCGCGCGCTCCGTGTCGCGCGAGGCGACCCGCCAGGGGTAGCTGCCCTTCAGAGAAGGCTCATAGAAATAGCAGACCGCCTTGCCCTTGACCGCACGGTAATGAGCCAGGGAAGCCGACGCCTTGAGGCGCCCCCCGAAGAGGCTCGTGCGCGCGACGGGCTGGACAAGATATCCCGCGCCGTCCCCGTCTTGAACCTCCCGGAGGGTAACCCCGAGGCTCGTCTGGCGCCTGATACGGATATCGGAGACAACGCCGAGAGAATTTGATTCAGAGCGCTCCTCCGTGAGCGCTGCAGGGTACGGCACCATGTCCCGATGATCGTCATCCGTGGAGACCCACGTGAGCCTCAGCATGATTCGTTTCCATCTTCTCTCGCATTCGACCCTCACCGAGCGTCTCTCCCGTTCATCGAGGCCGTCCGTCCGGCTGTATCTGTCGACAGCAGCCCTCGCCTGGAGACGCGGGAGGATTTCCCCCTCGAGGGCGGCCGTGACGCCATGCGCGGAGTTGGAAGCCCCCGGCGTCCTGCCGTTCACCTTCCCGAATATTCCGCGCATGCCCGCAGGAACACTGTAGAGGAAAAGAGCCGCATGCGATCGGCCGAGTCCGCATGAGAAGGCCGAAAGGACCGCCGGCTCACACCCGCCGCGAGATCCGAGTTCGAAACCGAGCTTCGTCCGGTCGGACGCGAGATGCGCGTCGATCGCATATACCGACCTCCCGGATCCGGACGCAGCGGTCGATCCCGATACGCCGAATGCGGCGCTCCCCTTATGCCACTCAACCCTTCCCCCGAAAACCGTACCCTCTTCCTCTTCGAAATGATCCGACCGGTAGACCCTCGGCCGGCCGGCAAAGGCGGCGCCCCGAATTCGCCGGAACCGGAGTTCCGCGCCGACGCCGACAACGGAGGGCGAATAGAACGACGTGCTCCCCGCGATCCCGCGCGGAGAGTGGAACGGATACGCAGTCGAAAGGACATTGACCTGAGACGAGCCTCCGAACACGAGCCCAAGGGCATAGTCCGGAACGAACGTTCCGCCATGGAGGCGCAAAGCATCCGCGAAGAGGCTCCCGGAGATGTAGCAGGCGGCGCCTCCTCCGGTCTCCGAGCGCTTCCCGCGCCAGAGCGCTTTCCAGCCACCCGCGCTCACGGAAACATATCCCTCCTTAACCCCCTCGCCCTCGGTCGAGATCCGGCTCTCCGTCAATCTGCAGGTCATATGAAACGGATGCGGAGACGGGAGAATGAGGTACTCGCGATAGCGGTAGAGCTCCTCATGCTCCTCGGGTGTCAGTCGCGCGAGCCAAGCTCCATCGACGCCCCTTCCCCGGGCCGCCGCGACGACGCTCCGGGCGAGCTCCTCCGGAAAACCGGGTATGGAGACGAGCGTCTCGATGCCGGCACGGGACGGATCGATCGGATTGTCCGCGAGGCGCTCGCGGCCGTCGAAATCCTCCATCGCGAGATCGGGATCCTCGATTGGTCCCACGAGTGTGCCGCTGTCGCCGAACGCCTCGGGAGACGGCCCGTCGGGACCGCGCGAGATGCGCCCCGGAACTCCGCAGGAGGCGATCGAGAGTGCCGCCCAGACGAGGAACAGATACCTCACCACTGCCACCACCTCCCGACTCCCACCGAGATGGTGCCTCCGAGCGCGGGATTCTGGCTCCACAGGAAATCGAGGGTCACCGGAGAAAGCTCGATCAGGAGCCCGCTCGAGATCTCGCCGGTCTTCCAGCGGTAACCGCATACGAGTGCGCATC
>DATCCP010000315.1:0-2652 GCA_036511215.1 Candidatus Krumholzibacteriaceae bacterium | reverse complement strand
CGACGCGATCCGGTTCCCCGCGTACATCGACGCCTCGAAGTTCAAGGTGCTTCCCGCGTTCGAAACGCTCAAGAGGATCGTTCCCGATATGAAGACGCAGGCGGACTTCCTGATCGTCCTCAGCCACATGGGAATGGAGCGTTCCCGCGAGCTCGCCCGCGAGATCCCCGATTTCGACCTCGTCGTCGTGGGGCACGGAAAACCGGTCATCAAGAAGCTCGAGAAAGAAGGGAAGACCATCATGCTTGCGACGGGAGGCTCGGGCGAGTACATCGGGCGGATCGATCTCTCCCTCTCGAGCGCCGGGGTGATCGCGAAGGGGGAGATGCGGCTTCTTCCGCTCGATGATTCGATCCCGCTCGACAAGAAGGTCGTCGATATCTTCAGGCAGTACGGGGCACCCCTCACAGACAAGGCGATGGACAAAAAGGAATGATCTGCCCCGGCACGGTCCGGACCGGCGAACCCTTCGGACCGATGCTTCACGGCGGCGCTGCCGACGCAGCATTTCTCTTGTCCGGGTCATGGGCACATTCCGTGCGGCACCGCAGGGCCGATTCAACTTGACCTCATGTCGGGCATTGAATTAGCGTATCGAAGACGGTTGCGATGCGGTGTTCGGGCGAAAGGCGGATGAACGGTATGGCGAAGGCGGCGGAGCGGGTGGAGCGGGTCATGGTCGTCGCGCGGAAGGATTGGAGGGACTCCGTCAACGGTAAGTTTCTCCTCTTTCAATTCTCCGACAAGGACGGCCCCCTGAAAGGCGTCCTCTGGACGCCGACGGAGGAGATCGACCGGGGGATCTCGGTCAACGACGTCGTGCGCATCAAGGGGGAGATGAAATCGTATCAAGGGGCATACGAGTTGCACGTCGCGAGCATCGTGAAGCTCAACGAACGGGAGTACGACATCACGCAGTTCGTGCCGGTGGCCTCCGAGGAAACGGGCGACCTGTATGAGGGGATCATCGCCGTCGTTTCCGGAATCCAGAACGCTCATCTGCGGAAGCTCCTCGAGAGCATGTTCGTCGATGAAGAGTTCAAGGAACGCTTCCTCCGTTCGCCCGCGGCGCGGGTATGGCATCATTCCTACATCGGCGGGCTCGCCCAGCACGTCCGCGACATGGCGTCGATCGCGATGCGCGCGGCGGAGGTCTACCCCGAAGTCGATCGCGACCTTCTTCTGAGCGGCGTTCTCCTGCACGACCTCGGCAAGGTCTACGAGCTCGAGGTCACGAACAGGATCGATTATTCCGACAGCGGGCGCCTCATCGGGCACATCGTGCTCGGAGTGGAGCTCCTCGACGAACGCATCCGCGGGATCGAAGGCTTTCCGGCGGATCTCGCGCTCAGGCTCAGGCACATGATCCTGAGCCACCACGGCGTCCTCGAGCATGGCTCTCCCGTCGTGCCGATGACCATCGAGGCGATCCTCCTCCACTACATCGACAACCTCGACGCGCAGACGCGGGGCGCGCTCCAGGTTCTCGACAAGGAGACGGGGCGCTCCGGCAGATGGACCGAATACGTGAAGCTCCTCGATCGTTTCATCTACCGCGGAGAGGAGCCGCGCGGGGAGGAACCCTCGAAGGGGACGAACGCATGAACCGGTTTCCGGCATGGGTCGAGATCGATCTCGACGCATTGAAGCACAACGTCGATCGCGTCAGAAGCATCGTTCCGGCCGGTGTGAGCATGCTCCTCGTCGTGAAGGCGGATGCGTACGGGCACGGGGCCGTCCGCATATCGCGGCTCGCCGTGGAGTGCGGCGTCGACATGCTCGGCGTCGCGACACTCGACGAGGGAAGGGAGCTCCGCAAAGCGGGAATCAAGCTTCCGATCCTCATCCTGAGCCCGGTGCTTCCGCAGGAGCTCGAGGGCGTGCTCGAGAACGACCTCGCCGTGTCCGCGTCATCGTACGAGTTCGCGGAGAAGGCGTCGGACATCGCGGTCCGCGCGGGCACCGTCTGCACGCTCCACGTCGAGATCGACACCGGCATGGGGCGCACCGGCATCGCCCAGGGGGAGGCGATCGAGGCGGTCTTGAGGATGGGCAAGCTTCCGGGCATCAAGATCGAGGGGCTCTTCACACATTTCCCCGCGTCCGACAGCGACGTCAATTTCACGACGGATCAGATACGCCTTTTCACCGGCATCGTGAGCGCGCTCAGGACGGCGGGCGTCACGTTCCGGTACCTGCACTGCGCCAACAGCGCTGCGATTCTCAATTTCCCCTCGTCCGATTTCAACCTCGTCAGGCCCGGCCTTCTCGTGTACGGCCACGCCCCCTCGATCGTGCTCAAGGACAGGCTCGACGTCGTCCCCGCGATGAGCTTCAAGGCGCGCCTCGTGCTCGTGCGGGACATGCCCGCCGGTGCGAGCATCAGCTACGGGAGGACGTACGTCGCGCCGAAACCGTTGAAGATGGGCGTCGTACCCGTCGGATACGGGCACGGACTCAGCCACCGTCTCTCGAACAGGGGGCAGTTTCTGTTCCGGGGGCATCGCTCGAGCATCATCGGCCGCGTGACGATGGATATGACAATGCTCGATCTCTCCGAGTTCCCCGACGCGAAGGTCGGGGAGGAGGTCGTGATTTTCGGGAGACAACAGGGCGCGGAGATCGCGGTCGACGAGATCGCCCGGTGGGCCG
>DATCCP010000314.1:0-6248 GCA_036511215.1 Candidatus Krumholzibacteriaceae bacterium | reverse complement strand
CCTCACGGTTCCGATCGTCCCGAACGTCCGGGAGAGGTCTTCCTTCGAAAGGCTCGTCAGCACGGTGACCCCGACGACGATCGGGCGGACGATCGAAAGCCGCTTCGATTCATCCGAGGCGGCCCTCGCCGCGGCCCGCATCATCTCGAGGCCTCCCGACGTGTGGATCGTCATCATCGCGACACCCAGCGCCGTCGCGGCGCGGACCGATCCCTCGACGGTCGCCGGAATGTCGTGAAACTTGAGGTCGAGGAACACCGATGCCCCGCGGGATCCGATCTCCTTCACGATCGCGGGGCCCTCCGACGTAAAGAGACGGCTCCCGATCTTGTAGAAGCCGATCGCGGGGCTCGTCAGCGTGACGATTTCGAGGGCGCGATCGCGCTTCTCGACGTCGAGCGCGACGATGACTCTCGGACGTAACGGGGTCATATTCACCGCTCACTCCTTCAATGGAGCGCTCGCGCCGATCGCGTGGGGAATACCGCACCGCGCGAGCGCCTCGACGATCCGCCCGGGGAGATCGGGATCGTAGAAGATCGCCGTTCCGATCTGTACCGCCGAAGCCCCCGAGGCGAAGAACTTCATCGCATCCTCGACCGAGTGGATTCCGCCGGCGCCGAGCACGGGAATGCGCACGGCGCGGGCGATCCTCCAAACCGCTTCGAGCGCGACCGGCAGGATCGCGGGCCCCGAGAGGCCCGCCCTGACGCGGCGGAAGACCGGCTCCTCGAGGCCCGGGCAGAGTTCGGCCCCGACGACCGTGTTGATCGCGGTTATCCCGTCGGCGCCCGCCCCCTCCGCGGCCGCCGCGAGAACCTCGATGTCGCCCACGTTCGGCGTGAGCTTCGCGAGAACGACCCTGCCCGCGAGCGTTTCTCGCGCGCGCCGCACGTACGCCGCGAGCAGGTCGGGGTTCGTCCCGACGACCATTCCGCCGCGCTCGACGTTCGGGCAGGAGAGGTTCAACTCGAACGCCTCCGCCCCCGAGCTCGCCGCGGCGTCGAGGAGCCTCACGTAGTCGTCCCAGTCTTCGGCGCCCAGGCTCACGACGGGGGTCGCCCCCGCGTCGAGGAGAGCGGGAAGCTTGTCGGCGAAAAAGGCGCGGGCGCCGACGTTCTCGAGACCGATGCTGTTGAGGAGCCCCGCGCTCGTTTCCCAGAGCCTCCGGCCGCGATTCCCCTCCCGCGGCTCGTAGGTAATCGTTTTCGTGACGATGGCGCCGAGCCGGTCGAGCTTGATGAGACCCGCGTATTCCGTTCCGTACCCGGCGGGGCCGGAGGCGAGGAATACGGGATTCTCGAACGTCGCGGAACCGATCGCGAATTTCACGCTCTTCCTCTTCACTCCCGTCACCCCTCCCACTCCCGCCAGGATATGTCTGCGGCCCTGAACACCGTTCCGTCGCTGCACACCGTTCTCAGCACCGTTTTTCCGCTCGCCCCGAGAGGCACCGTGCACCCGCGGCATGCGCCGACGCCGCATGCCATGATCGATTCGAGGGAGGTGTAGTGTTCGGTGAAGCCCGGCGCCCCCGCGACGAGGGCGCGAACCATCCCGCGCGGTCCGCACGAGTAGAGCGTGCCGGCGCCGATGCGGCTTTTCCCGAGGAGATCGCGACACAGACCCACGACGTCGCCGTGGTACCCCGCCGATCCGTCGAGTGTGGCAAACCGGCATACGGAAAAATCCTTCGTGACGAGGTCGCGGAGGAGCTCCTGTGCGGTGCCGGCGCCGTACAGGAGATGCGTCGTGACGCCGAGCCGTTTGCGGCGCCACGTTCGCGCGGCGAAGAGAAGCGGGGCGAGCCCGGTGCCCCCCGCGACGAAAACCGCTGCGTCCCCCACAGGCTCTGGAAATCCGGCTCCGCCGAGCGGGCCGAGAAAATCGATTCTGTCCCCCGGCTCGCGCGAGGCGATCGTCGCCGAGCCGCGCCCGACGACCTTGACGAGAAGGGACAGGGCGCGCGGCGTGAGATCCATGATGCTGTATGGCCGGCGCAAGAGCGGCACGGGACCGTCGGAGACCAGTATCGAGACAAACTGCCCCGGAAACGCGTCGGGAAAGCCGCCGGGCCGCTCGAGGACGAGGAGGCGGCACGACGGCGAGACCGGTGTGTTTCTTCTGACGACCGCCGAGAACCGGCCGCGGCCGTTCATGGTCACGGCGTGCCCCCCTTCTTCACGGTGTCGGAAGGAGCGGGAAGAAGATTCTTTTTCACGATCGCCGCGGTGTCGGGGTTCGCCGGCGCGGCCGGCGCCGGCTTCTCGATCGCGGTCGTATCGGCGCGCGCGGAATCCACATACGCCTGGAGCTCGACCTTGAGCGAGTCGGCGCCGAGGAATCCGAGTTGGAAAAGCGCCCCCCTCGCCTGGTACGAGCGAGGAAAGCGATCGACGAGCGCGCGGTACGATTCGATCGCCTTGTCCTTGTCATTGAGCTTGTATTCACGGATCCACGCGATCGCGTAGGCGGCCTTCGGCGCGACCGCCGTGCGCGGGAAGCTGTCGAGCACGGCCTGGTATCCCGCGAGCGCCGTCTGGACATCGCCGAGACGGGTGAGCTGGATCTCCGCGGCCATGAACCGTTTTTCCGCCGCCTGCTCCGCCGTTTCCCCCTTCCCCGCCGCCTTCTGGAGCTCGAGGAGCCGCTTCATGCTCGTGCTCTTCTCGAGCGAAGCGGCGGCAAAATCGGAATTCGAGTACTCCCCCGCCACCTTTCCGAAGGCTTCCTGGGCGAGCTTCAGCGAATCGAGCCGCTCGTGGTAGATGACCCCCGTGCGGTAATAGGCCTCCGCCGAATAGGTCGATTTCGGATATTTCGTCGCGACGTCGTTGTAGACCTTGAGCGCCTTCGCGAGAGAATCCATGCATGCGTAGCTCGCTGCGCGGCCGAGGAGGAGCGGCGGAACGTCCTGCGTCGAGGTCGCCGCCGCGATCAGCCCGTCGAACAGGGCGAGCGCCTCGCGGCATTTCCCCGTTTTCGTGTAGCATTCTCCGAGGGATAGGGAGATCTCGCGGCGCGCCTCCCACGTGATCCCCTTGTGGAGCGCCTTCTCGTAGTTCGCGGCCGCCTTCGCCCAATCCCCGCGCGCCCGGAAGAGCTCGGCGCTCCTGAGCCGCGCCTGGTCGACGGTTTCCCGTTTCTTCGCGTCCTCCGCGACACGGGCGTAGAAATCGAGCGCGCCATCGTCATCGTCCATCTCGCGCTTGATGTCGCCGCCGAGGAAGAGGACGTCAAGGCGCAGCTCATGCTTCGGGTACTCCTTGAGGAAGCGATCGACGTACGTGAGCGCCTGTGCGTCGTCCTTCTTCATGTAGTACGAGAGCCCGAGCCAGTAGACCGCCGGCGGCACCAGGCCGCTCTCGGGAAAGTCGGTGAGTATCTCCTGGAACTGCCGTATCGCCTTGTCGTAGTCTTCCTGCCTGAAGAGCGCCTTCCCCATGAGAAACACGGCGTCGTCCACCCAGCGGCTCTTCGGATGGTCGGCGATCATCTGGGAGCACTTCTTCACGACTTCCTTGTACTTGTCGCGCTGCTCCCGCTCGGCGCCCTCCTTGCCGCTCGCCTTCTCGGCTTCGCGGAAGATCTTGCGCGCGTTGTAGAGGGTGTTGAAGTAGGCGCACGACGACATCGACGCCGCGGCGAGAAGCGCCGCGATGGCGACGATGCGAACGGCACCGGTCGAACGACTGCTCACGTCTTCACTCCTTGCGCTTCTTCCGCGATTATAGCGCTCTGCCATTTCCCCTCAAGGAAAACTCCCTGCACCCTGCCGGTGAAGGACGCGCCGATGAGGGGAGTGTTCTTCGACCGCGAGCGGATATGCCGCTTCTCGAACGTCCATTCCTCAGCCGGGTCGATGAGGACGAGATCGGCCGGCTCCTCGTTCCTGATGCGGCCCCCGGGGAGACCGAGAACGGAGGCGGGTTTGGCGGTCAGAAGCTTGACGAGGCCGAGGAGATCGACCGCCCCGCTCGCGACGAGGCGCGTATGAAGCAGGGCGAACGCCGTCTCGAGGCCGATCATGCCGGCGGGCGCCTCGTCGAATTCGACGTCCTTGTCGATCTCGTTGTGCGGCGCGTGATCGGTCGCCACGCAGTCGATTGTGCCGTCGAGGAGCCCCGCGCGGACAGCCTCGACGTCTTTCACGCCGCGGAGCGGGGGGTTCACCTTGAGACTCGTGTCGTAGCTCTCGAGAAGACGGTCGTCGAGGGTGAGGTGGTGCGGCGTCGCCTCGGCGGTGACGGGCACGCCCTTCTTCTTCGCGCGTCGGACGAGATCCACCGCGCCCGCCGTCGAGACGTGCGCGATGTGGAGCCGCGCCCCCGCGAGCTGCGCCAGCATGATGTCGCGGGCGACCGCGATCTCCTCGGCGGCGGCGGGCGATCCCTTGAGCCCGAGCCGCGTCGACGTGTAGCCCTCGTTCATCTGGGACGCCTGTGCGAGAAAGGCGTCCTCGCAGTGGGAGATGACGGGCAGCTTGTGGAGCCAGGCGTACTCCAGCGCCGTTCGCATGACCTGGCTGTTCGTCACGTAGGATCCGTCGTCGGTCAGCGCGACGACCCCGGCGCGCTTGAGATGATAGTACTCGTTGACGACCTCGCCGAGGCGGCCCTTCGTGAGCGCGCCCGCAACGTACACGCGCGAGTGTCCGGTCATCTGCGCCCGGCACGTGATATATTCGACGACGCTCGGATCGTCGATGACGGGATTCGTGTTCGCCATGCAGACGACGGCGGTATAGCCCCCCGCGGCCGCGGCGGCGGAGCCGGTCTCGATGGTTTCCTTCTCCTCGAAGCCCGGCTCACGGAGATGGGTGTGGATGTCGATGAATCCGGGCGCCAGGACGTATCGCTCGGCGTCGAGGACAGGGAGATCGGTCTCGACGCTCTTCTGCCAGACGATTCCCGTGATCTTTCCCTTTTGCACGCACACGGAGCCGACGCGGAGCCGTTCGGACTCGGGATCGGCGATCTTGGCTCCCGCGATCCAGAATTCCCGTTTGTCCTTCCAGTCGATCATGAAATCTCCTCTTTGCGAAAGCCTGCCGTTACTCGGGTGTTCCCGTATCGAAGCTTCCCCCCGCGACGAGGAAGAGAACGGACATGCGGACGGCGACACCGTTCGTGACCTGCTCGAGAATCACCGCGCGTCCGCCGTCGGCGACCTCCTGGCTGATCTCGACGCCCCGGTTCATCGGGCCCGGATGCATGACGATGCAGTGCTTCGGGGCGGCTTCGAGGACCTCGGGCGTCACGCCGAAAACCTCGAAGTATTCGCGCATGCTCGGAAAGAGCCGCGCCTTCTGGCGCTCGAGCTGGATCCGCAGAATATTGATCGCGTCAGCCGCGGCGACCGCCGCCCGGATATCGTACTCCACCGTCACGCCCCCCTCCCCGAGCTTCTCGATCTCGGCCGGCATCATCGTCGAGGGCCCGCACACGGTGACCGCGGCTCCCATCTTCGTGAGGCCCCAGATGTTCGAGCGCGCCACGCGGCTGTGCATGATGTCGCCGATGATTGTGACGTGCTTTCCCGCGAGCGTGCCGAGGTGCTGGCGCATCGTCATCATGTCGAGGAGCCCCTGCGTGGGGTGCTCGTGCTGGCCGTCCCCCGCATTGATGACGGAGGCATCGAGAAAATTCGCGAGAAACCGGTGCGCGCCCGACGATCCGTGCCGCATGACGACCATGTCGACCTTCATCGCGCGGATGTTCTCGACGGTGTCCCTGAGACTCTCCCCCTTCACGACGGATGAGCCGGTCTTCGAGAAGCTCACCGTGTCGGCGCTGAGCCGCTTCTCGGCGAGCTCGAAGCTGATCCGCGTGCGCGTGCTCGGTTCGTAGAAGAGGTTCGCAATCGTCTTTCCCCTGAGCGCAGGGACCTTCTTAATCGGCCGCTCCGAGATTTCCTTGAACGTATCCGCCGTGTCGAGGATCGTCGTGATCTCGTCCGCCGTGAGCTCTTCGAGCCCGAGGAGGTGCTTTCTGTTAAACGGCACTGTGAACTTCCCCCTTCCTGAAACCGGCGCTCTTTGTGCGCGGGGGCCGCGGGTCGCGAGCGCGCGACTCGGGCCCCCCGTCAATCGATCCATGGAAGTGCTATCTCTTCTTGCCGCAGGCCTTCTTCGCCTTCGTTCCGCATCCCGTTCTCTTTGCGGCTTTCTTCTTCGGCTTTGCTTTTGCAACCGGCATACTGCCTCCTCTCTTTCCGGTCGACGCCTCTAGACCCTCCTCCACTACCTC
>DATCCP010000313.1:0-3234 GCA_036511215.1 Candidatus Krumholzibacteriaceae bacterium | reverse complement strand
GCAACCGCGTCGACCAGTTCGGCGTCTCGGAGCCGACCATCCAGAAGGAAGGCACGAAACGGATTATCGTGCAGCTCCCGGGCCTTCAGGATCCGGAGCGCGCCAAGCGGCTCCTCGGTCAGACCGCGATGCTCGAGTGGCGCCTCATCCGCCAGCAGCAGGAAATCGCGGGAGTCCTCCGCAAGCTCGACGATTCGTTCAAGAGAATGGCGGGGGATTCGCTCGTCGAGGTCAACCCGGAGGCAAAAGAGGATACGATCGGCGCCGTTCCCGATACGGCCGCCGTGAAGAAGGGCGCCGCAAAGCAGGGCGCCGTGAAGAAGGCGGGAACAAAGGCAGCCCCGGCCAAGGGCCAGGAACAGAAGCCTCCGAAGCTCAACCCCTTCGGTAAGGAAACGCCCGGCGAAAGCCTCTTCGCGAAGACCAAAGGCGGCGCAGAGACGCCGCTCAACGTTCCCCTCGAGACGGTCGACAAGAACAAGCCGTTCAGCTCGCTTCTCGCGAGCTTCTACCGCGACTGGGTCATGGTGCGTGAGGAAAATGTCCCCCTCGTCCGCAGGATGCTCGCGCGGCCCGAAGCGCTGCAGGCGCTTCCGAAGGACAGCGACTTCATGTGGTTCGACGAATGGATGAATCTCCCGGACGGAGGGAGGGCCAAGCCCCTCATGCTCGTCGCGAAGGACGAGTACGTGTCGGGCGCGAACCTCGTGGGCGCGGAGCCCCAGGCGAACCCGCAGTCGCCGACGCAAATGTCCGTCGCCTTCACGTTCAACCGCAAGGGCGCCCGGGAGCTTTCACGCTTCACGGGTGAGAACGTCGGGCGATTCACCGCGATCATTCTCGACGGCAAGATAAAATCGTTCCCCGTCATCAAGAGCAAGATTCCCGACGGGCGCGGCGTGATCGAAGGAAGCTTCACCGATACTGAGGCGCGCGACCTCGCGATCATTCTCAGGGCCGGCGCGTTGCCGGCGCCGATGTTCATAAGAGAGGAGCGGACGGTCGGGCCGAGCCTCGGATCTGATTCGATCCACAAGGGCCTCAGGGCGGGTCTCTACGGCGCCGCGGCGGTCGTCGCGTTCATGATCATCTACTACCAGCTCTCCGGTGTGATCGCCTCGCTCGGTATCATTCTCACCATGGGGAGCCTCTTCGGCTTCCTCGCGTACTTCGGAGCGGCGCTCACGCTTCCGGGAATCGCCGGCCTCGTGCTCACGATCGGTATGGCGGTGGATGCGAACGTGCTCATCTACGAGCGCATCAGGGAGGAGCTGCGCAGGGACAAGACCATTCGCGCCGCGGTGGATGCCGGCTACGCCCGCGCCTTTGTCACGATTCTCGATTCAAACCTCACGACGCTCATCTCCGCCGTCGCCCTTTGGCAGTTCGGCACGGGACCGATCAAGGGCTTCGCGACGACCCTGAGCATCGGGATTCTCACGAGCATGTTTGCGGCGTGTGTGTTCTGCCGCCTGATCTTCGATCTCTGGGTAAGGCGGCCCATGAAGAAGCTGAGTATCTAACGTCGACGCATAGGAGCGCACATGGAGTTCTTTCATAAGACCAATATCGATTTCATCGGCTTCCGCTACAAAGCCATCATCATATCGTGGACGATCATCATTATCGGGCTCGTCTCGATGATCGCAAAGCACGGTTACAAGCTCTCGGTCGAGTTCAAGGGCGGCACGCTCGTCCAGGTCAAATTCGACGAGAAGGTCCCGATCGCCGACGTTCGCTCGTCGATGCAACGCGCCGGATACGCCGCCGCGGAGATCCAGCAGTTCGGCGCGGTGGGAGACGAGTACATCATCAAGGTCGGAGGAGTGACCGAGGGCGGGTACGCCTCCGAGCATCTCCTCGAAGGGCTCAACAAGGTGGCCCCCGGCCTGAAATGGAACGTCGTTTCGACGCAGCAGATGGCGCCCGATCTCTCGAAGGGATTCGAGGGAGCCACGCTTCTCGTCGTCGAGGCCGATTCGATTCCCGAAATCCAGGAGCTCACGACCAGGATGAAGGAAAGCGGCTACGGCATTCTCGAGGCGACGAAGGAGACGTCGAAGCGCGCGGCGATCAAGATTCCGCTCCTCGGCGCCGAAACGAAGGTGGCCGAGGCGCTCAAGGGCGAGCTCGCGAAAGATTTTCCCCAGAGGACGATCGATATCCGGCGCACCGAGACGATCGGGCCCAAGGTCGGCAAGGAGCTCCAGAGCCGCGCCTGGGCGGCCCTCATCGTATCTCTCTTCGGCATTCTCGTGTACGTCTCGTGGCGGTTCGAGCTCAAGTTCGCGGTCGGCGCGGTCATCGCCCTTATCCATGACGTCCTCATCACGCTCGCGTTCTTCTCGGTCTTCAACTGGGAGATATCCCTGTTCGTCGTCGCCGCGCTCTTGACGATCATCGGATATTCGATCAACGACACGATCGTGGTCTACGACCGAATCCGCGAAAACTTCGGGCTCAGGCGGCGCGAAACGTACGAAGGAATGCTCAACATCTCGGTCAACGAGACGCTGAGCCGGACGATCATCACCGTGCTGACGGTCTTCATCGTGACGATGTTCCTCCTTATCATGGGGGGCGAGTTCGTTCGCGACTTTGCGCTCGCGATGACGATCGGTCTCGTCACGGGCACGTACTCGTCCATCTACGTGGCGAGCGCGCTCGTGTATGAATGGCAGCTCCGTATCACGAATCGCCGCAAGGCCGTGAAAACCGCTGCCTGAGGCGGGCAATCGACCTGGAATCTCCTTTTTAGGACACCATTCCACTAAAGTGGACACCGTGATCCTGCCGCGCGAACGCTAACGCCTTTAAAATCAATAGAATAATATGGCACACGCCTTGCGATAAATTTGACCGGGCGAGACTGTCCCGATGGTGAAATGCACCACTTCGCCGCCGAGGGCCGACGAAAAAGGAAGATGATAATGTCTCTTCTGCGCACCCTCAACAAGCTGACGCCGCTCCTCGCCCTTGTGCTTCTTGTGATCTCCCCGGCGTCCGCGCAGACTCCCGACAAAGCAGTGAGCATTCCGGATACGGACATAAATGAAGCGCCGCTTCTCGTCTTCAAGAGTATCGAGAGAGCCTGGCAGGCCGGCAACGCGCAGGCGCTCGCGAGCCTCGCGACCGAATCGCGCGTCTTCGTGGAGATTCGCGGCAACGAGCAGCGCGGCGGCTATTTCACGAGGCCGCAGGTTTTCTACCTCTTCAAGGACATGTTTGCCTCTA
>DATCCP010000312.1:0-5169 GCA_036511215.1 Candidatus Krumholzibacteriaceae bacterium | reverse complement strand
CGTACACAAACGTTTACTTCTTGTGGATAATCTCACCGTTCTCGCCGAGCGTGATCTCGATACGCTTCTTGCCCTTGGCGAGCACCATTTCGTATTGAACGACGGTTCCCTTCGTTGATCGTTCTGGGTGCACGATCGTGTAGCCGGCGAATGCGTTGGCGATGCTCTTCTGTATGCCTTCCGGCAGCGCCGCTGCCCCAACGCTTTCCTCCATCTCGCTAACGGAGCCATCGGCGGCGAAGATGACGTTTCTTTCCATCGTTCCATCAGTGCTTTCAATCTCATAGAAGGTCTTTCCATTTTCACACTCCCTCGAGCAGTTCCGTATCGTGGCGTTCGGATAGGCCTTTTGAAATGCATCGATTACGACCTTTGGCGGTTTGTTCTTGGCGTGACTCTTTGATTCCTGGCAGCTTGCATTGCCGCAAGGAACGGTGATACAGAGAATCAATGCAACGCTGAGCGCCCAAGCCGTGCAGCGAACGTTACTCATGCTGCCTCCTTCGCCGAGAGTCAAATATACAACATTTTGATCGACAACGCCTCCCCGGCCACTCTCTTTATCCCTTCTTCAAGGGCAGCACGCCGGCCATATCGCCGATGACGTTGATGAGCTCGGTATTGGCCGGCACGACGATCTTCGCGTTGTCCTTGAGCGCCACCTGGACCATCTCGAGCTTCTTGAGAAGCTGGGCGTTTCCGATGAAATACTTGTCCGCGGCATCGTTCACGAGACGGATGGCCTCCGCTTCTCCTTGCGCCGCGAGGATTCTCGCCTGCCGGATGCCTTCCGCCTTCTTGATCTCCGCCCGCTTGATGCCGTCCGCCGTCGTCTCGGCCGCGGTCGCGAAATCGATGGCCGCGATCTTCTCGTTCTCCGCCTTGACGATCTTGTTCATGGTGTCCTGGACGTCCTTCGGGGGGTCGATCTCCTTGAGCTCCGCGCGCACGATGTCGATGCCCCACGATTGCGTCTCCTGGATGAGCACCTTGTGGAGCTCGTCGTTGATCTTGCCTCGCTCGCTGTTTGCCGATTTCAAGGTCAGCGTGCCGATGATGTTACGAAGCGTCGTTCTCGCAAGATTCACGATCTGCCAGTGCACGTTGTTCACGTTGTACTGGGAGCTCTTCACGCTGTCCTCGTCCGATTTGACCCGGTAGTAGATCTGCGCGTCGACCATGGCGTTGAGGTTGTCGTTCGTGATGATCTCCTGCGGATCCGCGTCCACCATGAGCTCGGTGACGTTGACCTGAAACATCCGCTCGATGATGGGGATGATCCAGTGAAACCCGGGATTTCCGTACCGCTGGTATTTCCCGAGCCTCTCGACGAGCCCTCGGTGCGTCGGGCGGACGATCCTGATGCCCATGAAAAATATAATGACGACGGCTATGCACAGGATAAACAGAAAGCCAAAATGCAGTCCTTCCATACGTTCCTCCTTCGGTAGGCCATATTTCGCCCATCCATGGAAACATACTCCAGCTTGTTTTTCAACCAGGAATCAAGGCCGCAATACCTCTCCGAAGCTTCCGTGACGCCGAAGCGCGATCTATTTACGCCTCTCGACCAGCACGATATTCGACCTCGATGAGCGGTGCCTGTGCTTCACGAGCTCCCGGTACTCGGGGGAGGTGTACCAGCGCCTGGCCTCGGCTTCGTCGGGAAAACGAATGAGAACCGTGCGCCCGAACGGCCATTCTCCCTCGAGGATGGTCGGCGCCTCGTCGACTGCGACGACGATTCCTTTGTATCGGGCGAAGATCTCATCGAACCCGTCGAGGTACTTCTGGTACCTGTCCCGGTCGTGAATATTGATCTGGGCTAGAAAATAGCAGCTCATGTTTCTCCTTTCATCCGACGCCTGCCACCATCCTACAACGTTGCCGAACCCCCGGCCATTTGTTATCTTGCTAGGACCATGATCGACTATCATCTGCACGGGAACTTCAGCGGGCACGGGACGGGCGATCTCGCCGAATACGTCGAGGCGGCCGTCGCGAAGGGATTTATCGAGATCGGATTCAGCGATCATCTCCCGAAGGTCGTCGACCCCGACCCGTACCACGCGATGCTCGAGAAGGACCTTCCGCGCTACGTCGAACGGGTGCTCGCGCTCCAGAAATCCTACCGGGACCGGATCACGATCAAGCTCGGCATCGAGGCCGATTATTTCGCCGGGTACGAGGGCGAGACGAAACGGCTCCTCGATGCGTACCCGTTCGATTACGTGCTCGGGGCGCTCCATTTCCTCGGCGACTGGCATTTCACGAGCAAACAGGGACTCCCGCGTTACGAGGAGGAGGATCCGGCCGTGGCTTTTCCAAAGTACTTCGAGCTCCTGAAGCGCATGATCGGGACGGGGCTCTTCGACGTCGTTGCCCACCCCGACGCGCTTCGGCGCGGCGCCTTCAAGCCCGTGCGCTCGATGGAGAGGGAGCATCGCGAGGTCGCCCGTCTCCTCGCGCGAAAAGGCATGGCCGTCGAGGTCAATACGGCGGGTATCCGGAGGGGCGTCGGCTCCGTGTACCCCGATCCGGATTTCCTCGCGGCGTGCGTTGCGGAGAAGGTGCCGGTCACCCTCGGATCCGACGCGCACACGCCGGCCGACGTCGGGAGAGACTACGACGCGGCGCGAGCGCTCCTTGCCGGTCTCGGCGTCTCCGAGGTCGCAACCTACGAGGGGCGGCGGCTCGTGAGAACGCCTCTCGGCGCGTGGCTCGACAAGGCTTGACAGTTTCCCCGCCACGCGGTATGTTGCATTCATTAAAATGGCGTAGATTGTATAAAAATAGACGGCTTGCGACGGGTGTACCGAGATGAGAGGAGGGAGAAGGGGGAAGCGCCTCCTTCGCCGCAGTTGAAAGTAACGAAGGTCATAAAGGAAGGGCTCACGTTCGACGACGTTCTCCTCATCCCCGGCAAGGCGCACATTCATCCGAGAAAAGTGGACACGCGATCGAGGATCACGCGATCGATCCGTCTCAACATCCCGATCGTCTCCGCGGCGATGGACACCGTGACCGAGGCGGGGCTCGCGATCGCGCTCGCCCGCGAGGGCGGGATGGGCATCATTCACAAGAATCTCTCCGTCATGGAGCAGGCCGAGGACGTCGACCGCGTGAAGCGGAGCGAGAGCGGCATGATCACGAACCCCGTGACCCTGTCGCCGGACCAGCTCGTGCGCGAGGCGAAGAGCGTCATGAAGAAGTTCGGCATCTCAGGGCTTCCCGTCACGAAGGACGGCGTTCTCGTCGGCATCCTCACGAGCAGGGACCTCCGCTTCCTCGAGCGCGACGACATGAAGGTTCACGAGATCATGACCTCGGAGAATCTCATCACCGCCGGCGAAGGAATCACCCTCGAGAGGGCGAAGAAGATTCTCCACGAGAACCGCATCGAGAAGCTCCCCGTCATCGACCGCAAGCACCGGCTCAAGGGGCTCATCACCTACAAGGATATCCAGAAGAAGCTCGACTTCCCGAACTCGTGCAAGGACCCGAAGGGGCGCCTGCGCGTCGGGGCCGCGGTCGGTGTCGGCGGCGACAGTATGCGGCGCATCGACGCGTTGGTCGAGGCGAACGTCGACGTCGTCGTCGTCGACACGGCGCATGCGCACTCGTCGAGCACGCTCGAGGCGATCGTAAAGATCAAGAAGCGCCACCGCGGGCTCCAACTCATCGCGGGGAATATCGCGACGGCGGAGGCCGCCCGCGATCTCATCCGGCTCGGCGTGGATGCGATCAAGGTCGGCATGGGGCCGAGCGCCATCTGCACGACGCGTGTCATCGCCGGGATCGGCGTACCGCAGCTCACCGCGATCATGGACTGCGCCGCGGTCGCCTCGAGAGCGGGCATCCCGGTCATCGCGGATGGCGGCATCAAGTTTTCCGGGGATATCGTCAAGGCGCTCGCGGCGGGCGCCGACTGCGTCATGATCGGGAGCCTGTTCGCGGGAACCGACGAGAGCCCGGGCGAGATCGTCTACTTCGAGGGGAAGAACTACAAGATCTACCGCGGTATGGGCTCGATCGAGGCAATGAAGAAAGGCTCGAGCGACCGCTATTTCCAGGAAGGGGTCAAGGAGGAAAGCAAGCTCGTCGCCGAGGGGATCGAGGGGCGCGTCTCCTACAAGGGAAGCCTCTCGAGCAACGTGTTCCAGCTGATCGGCGGCCTCCGCGCGGGGATGGGATACTGCGGGGTCGGGACAATCGATGAACTCAAGAAGAAGGGGCGCTTCATGCGCATCACGGCGGCGGGTCTTCGCGAGAGCCACCCGCACGACATCATCATCACGAAGGAAGCACCGAACTACCGGACGAGCTGATGGCGAATTCGCTCACACCTCACGAGATGCTCGAGGCGCTGCGGAGGGACGCGGCGCGGTTCGGCGTCGACGTCGTCTCTTCCGCGCGGCTCTGCCCGGAGCACAAGGCGCGTTTTCACGCGTCGATCGAGGGAATCGCCGGGTCGCTCGACCACGCGATCGTGCTCGGGATCCGTCTTTCCGGCGAGGTGCTCGCGACGATCGCCGGCGCCCCGAACTGGACCTACTATCACCACTACCGCACGGTGAATTTCGCGCTCGATCAAGCGGCGCTCTTTTGCGCCGGCGAGTGCCGACGCAGGGGATATCGCGCCTTCCCGGTTCCCGCCTCCCAGGTAATGGACTGGGACAGGCTCCGCGGGCATCTCTCGCACCGCGAGCTCGCGGCGCTCGCCGGGGTCGGCTGGCGCGGACGAAACAATCTCCTCGTGCATCCCGAATTCGGCTCGCAGGTGCGCTACACGTCGATTCTCACGGACGCGCCGCTCCCTGAGCGCGGGCTCCCGCTCGATGAAGCGCGGGGCTGCGGCGACTGCCACTCGTGCGTCGGGGTCTGCCCGGCCGGAGCGATCGCCGCGGATCCGCTCGCGTTCGACCTCGATCGGTGCACGGCGCAGGTGCGGCGCTTTTCCCAGACCGAGAAGCTCAATGTCCTCATCTGCGGGGTTTGCGTGCAGGCGTGCGCAGGCAGCGCGCCGTCTGCCGAAACGTCCCGCGGGAGGTGCGCGTGAAGGATACGCTGGCCCGAATCGATCATTCCGTGTGGGAGCTCGGCAAGCTCGTCGCGAAACATCCCGAGAGCATTACGCTGCGGGCGGATTTCCTGAAGTTCTTCCACGAG
>DATCCP010000311.1:0-16675 GCA_036511215.1 Candidatus Krumholzibacteriaceae bacterium | reverse complement strand
CGGTCCTCTCGGAAAAACGTTCCATCACCGAGGTCGTCCTCTCCGGCACGTACCGCTTCTAGTTCGGGAGCTCAATCCGGTTTGCGCGTGATTCCTCTGAGAAGCGCGAGGTAGGCTTCGTCGAGACGGGAGAGCATCTCTTCCGAGAGCCCCCCGCCCGTCCCCATGATCTGGTTGTAGTATTCCTCGAGATAGCGACAGAGGTACACGGTGCGGTTCTCGATCTGTGCCGCAACGAGCTTGAGCGCCTCTTCGCGCCGCTTCTTGAACTCGTCGTCCTCTTCCTTCCGCGCCGCGTTGTGAAAATACTGGTTGAGGAGCTGGAGCCAGTATTCGTCGTGCCGGCCGCCGTTGTCGAACACGCACCCCGGCTGATCGACGAGGAAGCAGTAGCCGTAAACGAAGTAGGAGCAGTTCGTCGTCCCGTGGAGGAAGAACCGGCGGTGGCAGTCGACGCTCATCTCCTCGAGATTGCAGGGGAGCCGGCACTCTCCGCAGAACGCCTCGGGATCCCCCCCGAAGGTGAACGGGGCGTGCGTCGCGGTCCGTTTTGCCATGGCCGACGCCCCTTCTAGTGATGTCGCCGCATCACGTTGAGCGCTTCCTTCGCCGCCATCTGCTCGGCGTCCTTCTTGCTCTTCCCCCTGCCCTTCCCGACGACCTTGCCGCCGACCTTGACCTCGACGAGGAATATCTTGTCGTGTTCCGGCCCCGTCGTGGACCGGACGGCGTACCGCGGGTAGCTCCGGTACTTCGATTGCGACAATTCCTGAATGATGCTCTTGTAGTTGATGTGATCCCGATGCTCGAGGAACTCGTCGATGTTGTCGAGAAGCATATCCTCGACGAAGCTCCGGGCCTTCTCCCAGCCGCCATCGACGTAGATCGCTCCGATGAGCGCTTCGAGCGCCGCGGTAAGCACCGAGTCCTGCTCCGCCACGCCCCCCTTCGCCGCGCTCTCGCTCAGGATAATGTGCTGCTTGATGCCGATCTCCTCGGCCTTCTTCGTGAGCACGCCCTTGCTCACGAGAAGCGACTTCTTCTTCGTGAGCTGGCCTTCGTTCTCGTCGGGAAAGGTGCGAATAAGAAAGTCGCTCGTCACGAGGGCGAGGACGGAATCCCCGAGAAACTCGAGCCGTTCGTATGTGATGCGATCGGCGCCCGGTTTGAGATCGCCGAGCGTCGAACGGTGGGTGAGCGCCTCCACGAGGCGCTCCTTTTTCCTGAACCGATAGCCGATCCGCCGCTCGAGCTCGCCCTTGCGGGGAGGCCCGCCGGACTCGCCGGCGCGAAGACGGCGTTTGACTGTCTGAATGAATCGACGCATACGAAAGGCCTCTCCGGCTCCTTCTACGACTCGTATTTCCTGAGCAGGAGGCTCACGTTATGCCCCCCGAAACCGAACGAGTTGCTCATGACGTTCGTGAGCTCTCGCTTCTCGGCAACCTTCGACACGTGATTGAGAGGACATTCGGGATCGGGATTGTCGAGGTTCGCCGTGGGAGGGATGACCCCCTCGTTCAGAGCCTTGACGCAGACGATGAACTCGATCCCGCCGGCCGCGCCGAGGAGATGACCGTGCGTCGATTTCGTCGAGCTCACCTTGAGACGCTCCGTGCGCGGCCCGAAGACGCTGATGATCGCGTCCGACTCCGTCTTGTCATTGTACACGGTCGAGGTTCCGTGTGCGTTGATGTAGTCGACATCCCCCGGCTCGAGACCCGCGGTCCGGATCGCCTGCCTCATCGCGCCCGCGGCCCCGGCCCCCCCGGGGACCGGGCTCGTTATGTGGTAGGCGTCCCCCGTGAGCCCGATGCCGACGAGCTCGGCGAGAATCTTCGCGCCGCGCGCCTGCGCGTGCGCGAGCTCCTCGAGAACGACGAGGCCGGCCCCCTCCGACATGACGAAGCCGTCGCGGTCCCTGTCGAAGGGGCGGCTCGCCCGCTCCGGTTCGTCGTTTCGCAGGGAAAGCGCCTTCATCGCGCAGAACCCGCCGAGCGCCATGGGGGAGATCGTCGCCTCGGTACCTCCCGTCAGAACCATGTCGGCGAAGTCGTTCTTGATATACATGAAGGCGTCGCAGATCGCGTGCGCGCCCGACGCGCACGCGGAGACGGTGCCGAAGTTCGGCCCCTTGAGGCCGAACCGGATCGAAACCTGTCCGGCTGCCATGTCCGAGATCATCATCGGAATGAAGAACGGGCTGATCCGCGAAGGCCCCTTCTGCATGAGCACTTCGTGCTGCTGCTCGAACGTCTGGATGCCGCCTATTCCAGAGCCGATGATCGTGCCGAAACGCTCCGCGTCGAACGGCGTCCCTTCGATCGGCGCCATCGCCTCCGTCGCGGCGGCCATGGCGAGCTGGACGGAGCGGTCCATCCGGCGTGTCTCCTTCTTGTCCATGAACCGCTCGGGGTCGAAGTTCTTGACCTGTCCGCCGATCTTCGCGTCAAACGCGCTCACATCGAACGCCGTGATATGCGCGATGCCCGATTTTCCCGCCGATATGTTCGCCCAGCTCTCCTCGACGGAAGCCCCGCACGGAGAGACGAGCCCCATGGCGGTGACGACCACCCTTCTCGTGTTCGCGGACACGGTACCCCCTTGCCACAGGTTCCGGGCGCGAGGCCCGGGCCGATTATTCCTTGGAGCCGTGCGACTCGATGTACGAGATCGCCTCTCCCACCTTCGTAATCTTCTCCGCTTCCTCGTCCGGGATCTCGATGCCGAACTCCTCCTCGAGCGCCATGACGAGCTCGACGGTGTCGAGCGAATCAGCGCCGAGGTCGTCGATGAACGACGCCTCGCGCGTGATCTGATCCTGATTGACCGAAAGTTGCTCCTCGATGACCTTCTTCACTCTTTCCTCGATGTTCATGGACCGACTGACCTCCTTCTCATACGGTTGTTCACGCCATCACCATTCCGCCGTCGCAATGGATGACTTGCCCCGTCACGTAGTCGCCGAGCTCGGAACAGAGAAAGAGCACGACGCGCGCGACATCCGTCCCGGAGCCGAATCGCCCGAGCGGGATGAGCCGCCGCATCTCCTCCCTCCGCTGCTCCGGCAACGAGGCCGTCATCGCCGTTTCGATGAACCCCGGCGCAATGGCATTCACGTTAATGTTTCTCCCCGCAAGCTCCTTCGCGACGGCCCTCGTGAATCCGATGATTCCCGCCTTGCTCGCCGCGTAGTTGCACTGGCCGGCGTTGCCCATGACCCCGATGACGGAAGCGATATTGACGATCCGCCCGAACCGCTTTTTTATCATCGAGCGGGACACCGCCCTCGTGACGTTGAAGGTGCCCGTGAGGTTCACACGCATCACGCTCTCCCACTCCGCGTCGCTCATCCTGAGGAGGAGATTGTCCCGTGCGATTCCAGCGTTGTTCACGAGGAAATGGATCTGCTCGCGCCCGGCGAGAGCCTCGGCGACGCACCGGTCGACCTCGGCCGAGCTCCCGACGTCGCACTGGACGGCGAGGCTCTTGCGCCCCCTCGCCCTGACGAGGGCGGCCGTGGCCTCCACCCCGCCGAGGTCGATGTCGAGCGCGGCGATGTCGGCGCCTGCCAGCGCGAGCGTGAGCGCGATCTCGCGCCCGATGCCCTGGCCGGCCCCCGTCACGAGCGCCGTTTTTCCTTCGAGGTTCACCATGTCGACTCCATCCGTCTGCACTCCCCGTGTCCGTTCCCCGCGGCGCCGCTCAGGCGGCTTCGGGAGCGAGGCGCTTCGCGAGTTCCTCGGCCGTGCCGACGTTCTGCACGGACCTCGTGCCGTCGATCCGCTTCAGGAGCCCCGCGAGCACCTTGCCCGGTCCGACCTCGAGAATGGGTCCGCCCCACCGCGCGCAGAGCGCCGTCATTGAATCGGACCAGAGCACCGGGCTCGTAAGCTGGCGTGAAAGCGCATCGACGATCTCTTCCCTCTTCGTTATCACCTTCGCGTCGGCGTTGCACACGACGCCGACCCGCGCATCCCTGAAGGCGAAGCTCTCAATGTATTCGACGAGCTCCCGCTGGGCGCTCGCCACGAGCGGCGAATGAAAGGCCCCGCTCACGTTGAGCGGGATGACCTTCTTCGCGCCGCGCGCCTGCGCGGCCGCCATCGCGCGCTCCACCGCCTTCGTGTGTCCCGATATGACGACCTGCCCCGGAGCGTTGACGTTCGCGACGACGACGATCTGACCGTTCGAGGCGTCGCGGCAGACCGCTTCCACGTCCGGGCGCTCCAGCCCGATGATCGCCGCCATCGTTCCGGGCTCCCTGACCCCCGCCTCGAACATGAGCTCCCCGCGCCGCCGCACGATCCTGAGAGCGTCCATCTCGTCGACGGCGCCCGCGGAGACGAGCGCCGAATACTCTCCGAGGCTGTGACCGGCGGCGATCGAGGGCTCGATGCCCCCTTCCTCCCTCAGGATCCGGGACACGACGACACTGTGGATGAGGAGCGCCGGCTGGGCGTTCTTCGTCGCCGTGAGCGCCTCCGCGTCCCCCTCGAACGATATACGCGAAATCGGAATGCCGAGCGTCTCGTCGGCCTTCTCGTAGAGCTCGCGTGCGACGGTGTAAGCCGCGACGAGATCCTTCCCCATCCCGACGTACTGCGAGCCCTGCCCGGGGAATATGAAGGCCGCTTTTCTCATGCACCGATCCCTTCCGCTCGTCCGTTCAGTACTTGAGAAGAATCGCTCCCCACGTGAGACCGCCCCCGAAGGCCACCATGAGGAGTGTGTCGCCGCGCTTGATGCGCCCCTTGTCCTTCGCCTCGCAGAATGCGATCGGAATGCTCGCGGAGCTCGTGTTGCCGACACGATCGATATTGACGACGATCTTCTCCGGGGGAACATGGAGCCTGTTCCGGACGCCCTCGATGATCCGCAGGTTTGCCTGGTGAGGAATCACGAAATCGACGTCCGAGATCTTCAGATTCGCCTCGCGGAGCACCGACTCCCCCGCGTCGACCATTGCCTTGACCGCATACTTGAAGAGGCCGTCACCCTTCATCTTCACGAATTGCTCTCTGTTTCTGAGCCGTTCCTCCGTGAGCGGCCTGCGCGATCCGCCCACCGGCTGGTAGAGAAGATCGACATACCTTCCATCGCTCTTGATGCACGTGCCGAGGATCCCTTCGCCGGGCCCGCACGGCTCCATGATGACGGCGCCGGCTCCGTCCCCGAAAAGAACGCAGGTGGCGCGGTCCTCGTAATCGACGATTCGGGAAAGGGTCTCGACCCCGATGACGAGGGCTCGTCGAACCTTGCCCGAGACTATCATCGATCGAACGATCGTCACCGCGTATATGAACCCGGAGCACGCAGCGGCGACGTCGAAAGCCGCCGAGTTCCTCGCGCCGATCTTGTCCTGCACGATGCACGCCGTCGAGGGAAAGGGAAAATCCCCGGTCGCCGTGCCCACGACGATGAGGTCGAGGTCGGCGGCGGTGACGTTCGCGTCGGCCATCGCCATGCGCGCGGCCGCGATCGCAAGATCGCTCGACGCCTGCTCCACCTTCGCGATTCGCCGCTCCCGGATGCCCGTTCTCGTGACGATCCACTCGTCCGAGGTATCGACCATCCTCTCGAAATCGGCGTTCGTGAGCACGGCTTCGGGCAGGTAGTACCCGATGCCGGCTAATCTCGCGCTCGGGGCGCCCGTGTCCCCCATCACCGTCATGACCCTTCGGCTTTGCGCCGTATCCTTTCGTTGACGCCGCCCGTCGCGAAACGCTCGGCGGCGAGTATCGCGTTCTTGATCGCCCGCGAAGAGCTCTTTCCGTGGCTGATGATCACGACGCCGTTCACGCCGAGGAGCGGCATGCCGCCGTATTCGGCGTAATCGAGCGTGCGCTTCATCCCCTTGAAGACGCTCCTCATGAGGAGCGCGCCGATCTTCGCGAAAGCGTGCCTGCGGGTCTCGTCCCTGATCAAGTCGCTTATATAGTAAAAGAGGCCTTCTGTAAATTTCAAAACGATGTTCCCGACGAAACCGTCGGTGACGACGACATCCGCCTTCCCGGCGAAGACGTCCTGCCCCTCGACGTTTCCCGCGAAATTGAGACCGCTCTTCTCGAGCAGCTCATAGGCGCCCCGTGTGAGCTCGTTGCCCTTCGAGCGCTCCTCGCCGATGCTCAGGAGCGCCACGCGAGGCCGTTCCTTATTGAGGAACGTCTCCGCGTAGAGCGATCCCATGATGCCGAACTGGAGAAGATTGCGGGGATCGCAATCGGAATTGGCGCCGCCGTCGAGGAGGATCGTGCCCCCGTTCTTCGTCGGCAGGTAGATTGCGATTGCCGGGCGTTCGATTCCGGGAAGGCGCCCGATCGTCAGAAGCGAGCTCGCAACGACCGCGCCGGTGTTCCCCGCGCTCACGACCGCCGCGACCTTCCCCTCCCGGTGGAGGTTCATCGCAACGCCGATCGAGGAGGCGCGTTTGCGGCGTATCGCCGTCGCAGGGCTCTCCGACATTTCGACGACTTCGGGGGCATCGACGATTTCGACGCCCGGAGCCTCGAGCCGCGCCCCGTCGATGTACCGCTCGAGGACGGCGCGCTTGCCGACGAGGACGATCTCGAAGCGGCCGGATGCCTCCCGCGCCGCCTCGAACGCGCCGTCGACAATCCCGACCGGTGCCCTATCGCCGCCCATGGCATCGAGCGCGATCTTCATGGTCCCTCCGGGGCGAGGCTATTTTCCTTCCTCGACCTTCGGCTTGACGACCTCGCGCCCCGCGTAGTACCCGCAATTCGGGCACACGGTGTGCGACGGCTTCGGCTGGTGGCAGTGCGAGCACAGGGCGAGCGTGGGCGCCTCTGCCTTCCAGTGGGTCCGGCGTTTTCTCCCCCGCGTCTTTGAATGCCGGTGTTTTGGATTTGCCATGGGTTTCCTCCTCGTCTCAATGCACGCTGCATGTTCGGGTGAATATTTACGTTTTGTTCTCTCCGTTCAAGGGTTTTCTGAGCGCTCCCCACCGCGGATCGGCGGGCTCGGGACCGCACGCGCAGTCGGCCGCGTTGAGATTCGCCCCGCATTTCCTGCAGACGCCCTTGCAGTCCTCCCTGCAGAGAAGCTTGATCGGGATCTCGAGAATGAGCGCTTCCCGTACGCGGGGAAATATGTCGTAGAGCGCCTCCCCCACGAGGGGAATCGTCGCGAAATCATCTTCCTCGAGGCCCTCGGGAGGCGGCACCCGGTCCCCCCGATGGAGAACGAGCGGGAAATCCACCTCGACCGTCATCGTGAACGGCTCGAGACAGCGATGACACTCGGCCCGGACTTCCCCCACGCCGTGCGCCTTGATATCGTATCGGCTCCCCGATCTCGCGACCTCGACCGTCACCGCCGCGGTGCACGTCGCCTCGCCCCCATCGGGCGACGGAAGATCGAACGTCCTCTCAAACGAAAAGGTCGACCGGTTTTCAACGCGACCGAGATCGATCTGCATGGCGGAGGCATCATCGTTCATGAGCGTATAATATTATTTTTCACCAAATACGATGGCAAGCTCTTTTTCCGCTGACTCCCGCGAATCGGAGGCATGGACGGCGTTTCTCTGAAGGTCGGTCCCGTACATGTACCGGACCGTCCCCGGCCGCGCCTTCGCCGGATCCGTCGCCCCGACGAGCTCGCGCAGCAGCTCGACGGCCCCCTCCTTCTCGAGCTCGATCCCCACGACCTCACCCGATGTGATGTAGGCGACGAGGCCCGCGAAGAAGTGCTTCCCGTCGTGAACCGCGTAGAAAGCGCGCGCCCGCGCCGCGTCGAATCTGAACTGCTTCATCCGCACGATCCGAAACCGGTTCTTGATGAGGAGATCGATGATCTCGCCCTGCCTTCCGCTCCCGACTGCTTCGGGCTTTATCATAAGAAACGTCGTATCCACGAAAACCTCCGGTGCGCTCGATCCGGCGCGCCCCGCCGGAACGTCTATTTTCTGCGCTTTGTGCCTTTTCCGGCCGACGGCGCGGCCTTCCCCGACGGCATGAGGCGCCGCACGAGGTCGACGATCTCGCCGGGTATCGCGGCCACGTCAACGCCCGCGGCCCTGAACGCGGCGATCTTCTCCGCGGCAGTGCCGGTTCCTCCCGTGACGATGGCGCCCGCATGCCCCATCCGCTTCCCCGGAGGAGCCGTCTGCCCCGCGATGAACGCGGCGACCTTCTTGGGATACCCCTTGGCGATTATCGCGGCGGCCTCCTCCTCGTCGCTCCCGCCGATCTCGCCGATGAGGACGACGACGTCGGTCTCGTCGTCGCCGGCGAAGAGCTCGAGGGCGTCGAGGATGTTCGTGCCGACGATCGGGTCGCCGCCGATGCCGAGGCACGACGACTGACCGAGGCCGCCCAGCGTCAGATGGTGGACGATCTCGTAGGTGAGCGTGCCGCTCCGCGAGACGACCCCGACCGAGCCCCGCATGTGAATGGCGCCCGGCATGATACCGACCTTGCATTTTCCCGGAGATATGATGCCCGGGCAGTTCGGACCGATGAGCCTCGCGCCGCGCTCGCGGAGATAGGGAAGGACGCGGACCATATCGAGCACCGGCACGCCTTCCGTGATGCACACGACGAGCTTGGCGCCGGCGTCCGCCGCCTCGCAGATCGCGTCGGTCGCGAAGGCGGCCGGGACGTAGACGACGCTCGTATCGGCGCCGGTCGCGGAGACCGCCTCGGCCATCGTGTTGAAAATGGGAACGCCGTCCCCGGTTTTCTGGCCGCCCTTTCCCGGCGTGACTCCGCCCACGATCTTCGTCCCGTACGCGAGCATCTGGCTCGCGTGAAACGCCCCGTCTCTCCCCGTGATTCCCTGGACGATCACCCGGCTCTTTTCATCAACGAGAATGCTCAAGACTCCCTCCTTATCGGGAACATATTGTCAGACGAAATGGCTCAACGCTTCGCGGCCTCGATCGCTCGCTTGACCCCTTCCTCCATCGTGGCCGCTGGCGTGAGCGCGGTGCCCTTGAGAATCTCCCGCGCCCGTTCCTCGTTCGTCCCCGTGAGCCGCACGACGAGGGGAATGTCGAGCCCGAGCTCGCGCTTCGCCTCGATGAGTCCCGTTGCGACGTCGTCGCACCGCGTGATGCCGCCGAAGATATTGATGAGGATCGTCTTCACGTTTCCGTCCCGAAGGATGATCCTCATCGCCGAGAGCACCTTGTCGGGGCTCGACGAGCCGCCGATGTCGAGAAAGTTGGCGGGCTCGCCCCCGAAATGTTTGATCATGTCCATCGTCGCCATTGCGAGGCCGGCGCCGTTCACGATGCATCCGATCGTTCCATCGAGCTTGACGAACGACAGCCCCGCCTCCCGCGCCTCGACCTCGCCGCGATCCTCGGACGATTCGTCCCGCAGCGCGGCGACGTCGGTGTGCCGATAGAGTCCGCTGTCGTCGATGTTGATCTTCGCGTCGATCGCCCAAACCTCCCCCGCGGGTGTCACAACGAGCGGATTGATCTCGGCGAGCGAGGCGTCCAGCGCCATGAAGGCCTTGTAGAGAGAGGCGAGAATACCGCCGACCTTCTTCGCGATCTCCTTGTCGCCGCTCAAGGAGGAGGTCATGCGCCGCATCTGGAACGGGAGAATCCCGAAGATCGGATCGATGACGACCTTGATGATCTTCTCGGGAGTCGTCCGCGCCACTTCCTCGATGTCGATACCTCCCGCAGGGGAAACCATCATGAGGGGCTTGCGGCTCCGCCGGTCGATGACCATTCCGACGTAGAATTCCTTGGCGATGTCGACGGCGCGCGCGACGAGGACCTTCTCGACCGTTATCCCCTTGATGTCCATCCCGAGGATGGCCCCTGCCTTGGCGGCGGCCTCCTCCGGCGTCGCAGCGAGCTTCACGCCTCCCGCCTTGCCTCTTCCCCCGACGAGGACCTGCGCCTTGACGACGACGGGGCAGCCGATCTCCGCCGCCGCCGCGCGAGCCTCGTCGGCGCTCAGAACGAGGCGGCTCGGAGGAACAGGCACGCCGTACTTCGCGAAGAGCGCACGGGCATCCACCTCATGAATTTTCAAACCATAACCTCCATTATTTACTTATAATAAGGGATGTTACAATGATTATATAAAGTGATACTTTATATCATCGAATGCCCTTTGAGCACGTCCCTCAGATCGGGATGACCGATCTCCTGGAGGTCATACATGACCCTGAGAGAGGGCTGCGGAATCTTCACGTAGCGCTGGAGGTCGATCGGCGTGCCGATAAGGACGAGATCGCATTTGACGCGCGAGATCGTCTTCTCGAGATCCTTGACCTGCTCCGCGCCGTATCCCATCGCCGGCAGAAGAGGCCCGATCTCCGGGTACTTCTTGAACGTCTCGACGATCTTGCCCGTGAGGTACGGTCTCGGGTCCACGATCTCCGCGGCGTGGAACTTGCGCGCAGCCATGATCGCGGCGCCGTACTTCATCCCGCCGTGCGTGAGCGTCGGCCCGTCCTCGACGCAGAGCACGCGCTTCCCTCTGATGCGCTCCGCGTGATCGACCTTGATCGGAGAGGCCGCGTCGATGACGGTCGCACCCGGATTGAGCCGGGCGATATTCGTCCGCACCTCTTCGATGCAGCGGAGATCCGCCGTATCGATCTTGTTGATGACGATCGCGTCGGCGAGGAGCACGTTGGCGCGTCCCGGATAGTACGTGAGCTCGTGCCCGGGACGATGCGGATCGGCGACGACGATGTGGAGATCGCTCTTGTAGAACGACAGGTCGTTGTTGCCGCCGTCCCAGAGCACGACGTCGGCCTCCTTCTCCGCCCGCCGGAGAATCGCCTCGTAATCGACCCCGGCGTACACGATGACGCCCATCACGATGTGCGGCTCGTACTCCTCGATCTCCTCGATCGTGCACTCGTGCTTGACGAGATCGTCGAGCGTCGCGAAACGCTGCACCTTCTGCTTCGCGAGGTTGCCGTAGGGCATCGGATGCCTGATCGCGACGACGCTTTTTCCGGCCTCGACGAGAATGCTCGCTACCTTGCGCGTCGTCTGGCTCTTGCCGCTCCCCGTTCGCACCGCGCAGATGGAGACGAGCGGCTTCACGCTCTTGACCATCGTCGGCGCGGCGCCCGCGACCGTGAAATGAGCCCCGAGCGCGTTCACGAGCGCGGCCTTCTCCATGACGTACTGATTCGAAACGTCGCTGTACGAGAAAAGGACCTCGTCGATCTCCTTCTTCGAGATGAGCTCGGGGAGCTCCGCTTCGGAGACGATCGGTATGCCCTTCGGGTAGAGCGGACCGGCGAGAGAGGCGGGGTATTTCCTCCCCTCGATATCGGGGATCTGGGTGGCGGTGAAGGCAACGACCTCCACGTCTTTTCTCCCCCGATAGAGCGTGTTGAAATTATGAAAATCCCTGCCTGCCGCGCCCATGATGACTATTCTTTTCCGCTTCATAAAGGAAACGCTCACCTCCGCATCTTTTCGATCAACGCAGTCGTCGAAAACCCTTTCAGCATCGGCACCCGCTCGACGCGGCCGCCGTGCTCCTCGACGAATTGTGCCCCGACGATATCCTCGTTCCCGTACTCGGCGCCCTTGACGAGAACGTCGGGCTCGAGCATGCGAATCGTCTCGAGCGGCGTGTCCTCGCCGAACACGACGACGTAATCGACGGCCTCGAGCGCTGCGAGAACGCACGCGCGGTCACCCTCGGCGACGAGCGGCCGCCCTGCTCCCTTGAGCCTCGCGACGGACGCATCGCTGTTGATGCCGACGACGAGTATGTCGCCGAAGCCCTTCGCCCTCACGAGGAGCTCGACGTGCCCCCGGTGCAGGATGTCGAAACAGCCGTTCGTGAAAACGATTTTCTTTCCCCGGTTCTTCTCCCGGAAACGTTCGAGAGCGTTCTGCAGGAGCATCTTTTCACCGTACAGCGCCATACCATTACGCACCATTACTATGAGAATGCGGTCTCGAGCTCTGCCGGTTTTACGGCGGCGGTTCCGAGCTCACGGATCACTATCCCTGCGGCCGCGTTGGCGAGCTCGATCGCCTCGTAGACGGTCGCGCCGGCGGAGAGCGCCGCCGCGAGAACGCTTATGACGGTATCCCCCGCGCCCGTCACGTCGTACACCTCGCTCGAGCGCGCCGGAAAATGCCGCGGGCGCCTTCGCCCTTCGAACAGCGTCATCCCCTCTTCCCCGCGCGTGATGAGAACGGCCGCCGCATCGAGGTCGCGCAGGAGCGCCCCGCCGACGAGATTGAGATCGGCGTCGCTCCTGATCTTGGTGTTGTAGAAGCCGCCGGCCTCTTTCTTGTTCGGCGTGACGGCGAAAGCTCCCCGGTAAAGGGAAAAATGCCCCTCTTTGGGATCGACGAGGAACGGCACCTTCCTGGGACCGCAGAGCGCCCGGACGAGCTCCATGACGTCGCCCGAGACGACGCCTTTTCCGTAATCGGACACGACGACGACGCGGGCTCCTTTCAGGGCGGTCCTGACCGCGGAGAGGAGCTTTCTGAGAACGGCGTCCCGTATAGGCTCGGCGGATTCGAAATCCGCCCGGACCACCTGCTGACTGTGCGCGATGATCCGGATTTTCTCCGTCGTCGGCCTCCGCGGATCCGCGACGAGAGACGAGATCGAGAGTCCCTTCTCCCGGAGGAGCCGCTTGAGCTCTGCCGCCGAGCCGTCCACGCCTGTCACCCCGGCGAGGGCGACCTTGACGCCGAGAGAGGCGAGGTTCCAGGCGACGTTCGCTGCGCCCCCCGGGCGGATGCTCGTCTCGGCGACGGCGACGACGGGTACGGGCGCTTCGGGACTGATCCGGTCGACTTGCCCCCAGATGTAGCGGTCGAGCATGATATCGCCGACGACGGCAACGCGGGATCGCCGCATCGCGCGGGTAATCTCTTTTACCCTGCTCTTCCGCATAGAAAACCCTTCCGTTTCGCCTTCGACCCGCGAACGTGGGGTGAAGCTCTTCTTCCGATATAGTTTATACTTTCGGAAATATACCTTAACCGGCGCGATTGAATCAAGGGGATTTGTCGCTCCCCGGCGCGCTGAAAGCTCCCCGAATGAGCGTCCTACGCACCCCTCCCGCGGCCTCCGAAAAGCGGGCCTTCCCCTTTCCGGTGCTCGTCCCAGAGACGCCGGAAGCGGTTGATGTATATCGCCTTGAACAGCTCTTCCTTTTCCGGGAAATGCTCGAGGACAAACTGGCGGAAATTTCGTATCTCAATTTCGACATCGACGCGTGGAAAGTCGCTTTGCTTGATGAGCCCGCCGATGTGGTCGGCCATGGCCCTGATCTCCTTGGCCTTCTCCCCGTCGACCTTGCGCGAGCGCGAGTTCACCGCGCCGAAAATCTCGCGCTCGAGCGACTCCCAATCGATGTCGCGGATGGGCCTCGGGCCGCTCGTGAGCGAGAGCCGCTCGCCGCAGGCGCAGACGATCTCCCTGTTGAACTCGAAGAGACTCACGTCGTACTCGCGCTGACACTTCGAACACTTGAGAGACATCAAACTCCCCTTCCTCCGCCGGGCCGAACGCTATTGACTCGCCGGGCAAAGCTGATACATGATACCAGAAAGGCGCGCACAAGAAAAGGAGAGCTCATGAAAAATCAGCAGCAGCAGCAACAGCAGCAACCGATACCGATCGAGCTTGACGAGAAGGCGGCGGAGGGAATCTATTCGAACTTCGTGCTGACCGCGCATACGGCGAGCGAGTTCGTGCTCGATTTCGCGCGGATGGTTCCCGGGGTCAACAAGGCGAAGGTTTTCGCCCGGATCATCATGACGCCTCAATCCGCGAAGTCGCTCAGCATGGTCCTCACGGGCGCGATCACGAAGTTCGAGGAGTCGTTCGGGGCGATCCAGGTCCTGCCGAAAGGGAACCGGCCCGACGGCCAGCCGATCGGATTCCAGAACCTGCCCGGAGAGATCCCGGACAAGAAATAGATCAGGGACTCGCGGGCGGCTTCGTCTTCCAGCGCCGGTGCGCCCAGAAGTATTCCCCGGGGTAGCGGCGCACGCAATCCTCCAGAATCCTCGCATGCTCCTGCGTGAGACGCACGATCTCCGCGTCCCGGTCCGCGCCCTCACGCGGACGAAGCGGCGGAAGGAGAACGGCGTCGTGCGTCTCATCGCCGCGCCGCACGATGTAGCAGCAGACGATCGGCGAGCCGGTTCGATAGGCGAACTGCGCGGGCCCCTGGAACGTCGAGGCCGGTGTGCCGAAGAAATCGACGAATATGCCTGCCCTTCGAGCGTCCTGGTCGGCGAGGAGAGCAACGACGCGGCGCTTCTTGAGCGCTTCGAACACTCCCCGCGCCGCGACACCCCGCTCGATGATGCCGATGCCGGCCGCGCGCCTGAGATCGTTCATGAGGTCGTTCACGAGCTTGTTCGTCTGTTCGCCGACGAGGAAATCGACCGGGAGTCCCTGCGCGACGGCGCCCGCTCCGAGGAGCTCCCAGCTCCCGAAATGTCCCGTCACGATGACGACGCCGCGCCCCGCGGCGAGCTCGTCCCGGACGTTCTCGAGCCCTTCGAACCTGACGAGCCGCAGATAGTCCCGCCTCTTGAGGCGGCCGAGCGAGGCGAACTCGACGATCGATTTCGCGAAGTTCACGTAGGAGCGCCGCGCGATCCCGACCTTCTCCGCGCCGCTCAGCGTGTCGCCGAAGGCGCGGTCGAGGTTCTCGAGCGTGACCCGCCGGCGGAGGCGAACGCAGTCGAAGAAGAAAACGCCGAGCGTGCCGCCGAGCTTCACCGAGGCCTTGAACGGAAGTATCCGCGGGAGCGCCGCGAGGAGTCGCACCCCCGCGAGCTCGAGGCGATGCCGGATTCGTATCCAGACAGATGCCATCAAAGGCCTTTCGTCGCGTCATGCGAAGAATCGGGCGAGCCAGCTCAGCTTGATGTCGATGCTCGATTCGGGACAGAGCTCGTGGCAGCAGAGGCACTTGATGCATCTCTTGTCGATAATGCGGTAAACCGCGCCTTCCTTCCGTATGGTCTGCACGGGGCAGCTTTCGGCGCAGAAGCCGCAGCCGGTGCACGTCGAAGGACGGATCACGGGTTTCACGCGCACGAACGGCGCGACGAGCCTCGCCAAGGGACGCGGCACGAGCTTGATGGCCCTGTTCGAGGGGAGCTCGAACCCCTCGGCCCGCTCTTCAGCGCCGTCCCCGACGAGCGAGAGCGCGGCGACGTTCCCCTCGCCGAGCCCCATCGCGGAGGCCATGCGCGTCGTGTCGATGAAGCCGTCGGGATAGCCGACGACCCGCGCCGCGGCGGCGTCCACCGCGACCGCGTCCTCTCCCGCCATGAGGAGACCGAGCATGCGCGGCCGCCCCGAGCTCGGCCCGTTCCCCTCCATGGCGAGCACCGCGTCGACGATGTTGAGGGACGGCGTGACGAGCTTGTAGAGATGGACGAGCATCTCGGCGAACTCGGCGGGCTTCGGGTAGAGCTTGTGCTGCTCCCCCTTGCGGAAACCGGGCATGACGCCGAACATGTTTTTCACGGCGCAGGTGAGGAGCGTGAGCGAATGGGTCTTGAGCTTCGGCAGGTTGATGATGACGTCGGCGTCGAGAACGCTCTTCGAGATGTAGAACGTGTATTTCCCGAACTCGATTCCCTTCGAGCCCGAGGCCTCGAAGTTCACGAGCTCCAACCCCGCGCGCCGCGCCATCTCCTCCATCCCCGTGTTCGCCCAGACGCGCTTGATTCCGCGGATCGCGCCGCCGGGGCTGTCCCCGATGAATGGAACGGCGCCCGCGCGACGGACCTCCTCCGCGACCGCCTCGACGAGATTCGGATGCGTCGTGATCGCCCGTTCGGGACCTTTCGCGGAGAGAAGATTCGGCTTGAGAAGAACGCGTTGTCCGCTTTTGACGAACGCTCCGATCCCGCCGAGGGGCTCGAGAACGCGCGCGAGCGCGGCGCGTATCTCCGTCGCCTCGTAGCCCGCGCATTTTGCGAGAGCGACCGTCCTGCGCGTCGCCGTGCGGACCCCGTTTCCCGTCGCCTGTTCCATTGGTGCACCGTGCGTCAGGTTTTCTTCATGGGCGAAGCGAGAGCGAACGTACCGCCCCCGCAGGAGTCGACGATCCCCCGCATCTCGAGAGCGAGAAGGAGCGGGAGCACGATCGTAGGGGAAATATGGCAAAATTGCACGATCTCATCAATATGTTTCGGGTTCAGGTCGAGCGCCGAGAGCACGACCCGCTCGTCGGCGGCGCCTTCCCCGGTCGGCGCATCGGTCACCACCGGCTTTTCGCGCGCCGCGGGGCACGCGACGAACGGAATCTCCGCGAGAATGTCGGCGACCCCCTCGACGAGGGTCGCCCCCTCGCGGATGAGCTTGTGTGGCCCCCTGCTCCCCGGGTAATCGACCGGCCCGGGCACGGCGAAGACCTCGCGGTTCTGCTCGCACGCCCACTGCGCGGTGCCCATCGCGCCGCTGTCGACGTCCGCCTCGACGACGACGACGCCGAGGGAAAGCCCGCTGAGGATTCTGTTTCGCCGGGGGAAATGATGCTTGAGCGGCGGCGTGCCGAGGGGAAACTCCGAGACGACGCATCCCCGCCGCGCGATCCGACCGGCGAGATGCCCGTGCTCGGGGGGATAGACGACGTCGACGCCGCAACCGAGCACGGCCGAGGATCCTCCCCCGCCCGCGAGAGCGCCCTCGTGCGCGGCTGCGTCGATGCCTCGCGC
>DATCCP010000310.1:0-10922 GCA_036511215.1 Candidatus Krumholzibacteriaceae bacterium | reverse complement strand
TCCAGCCGAACATCTCGAACGCCGTTCTCATCGTCGCACTCACCTTCGTCATCCTCTTCATCGCGGGGTGCCGGGTGAAGCACATCGTGATCTTCGGGCTGGCGACGCTCGCTGCGGCGGCCCCGTACCTTCTCCACGTCTCGAAGGTGGTCACCCGCATCAGGGACTACATCGGGGGCGGGGGAGGAAGCACGACGAACTTCCAGCTGGATCAGTCCCTCATCGCGCTCGGGTCGGGCGCGCTCTTCGGCGTCGGACCGGGGCGGGGGCACCAGAAGTACCGCTTCCTTCCCGATGCCCATACCGATTTCATCTACTCGATCATCGGCGAGGAGCTCGGCCTCATCGGCACGGTCGCCGTGCTCCTCGTTTTCGTGTTCATCCTGCGCCGCGCGGTGCGGACGGCGAAACGCGCACCCGATTCATTCGGGTACGTGCTCGCGCTCGGGATCGGGTTTCTCGTATTCATGTCCGCGATGATCAACATCATGATGACGACGGGCATCATACCGACGGCGGGGCTGCCGCTGCCCTTTATCAGCTACGGCGGTTCCTCGCTCGTCGCCTCGCTCGCCGCGATCGGCGTTCTCGCGAGTGTCTCGTTCGAGGGCAGCGAGCGGAAGGCGTCGCCGACGCTGTTCGGTTTGCGGCGGAAGGCGAAGACCGTTTACGTGAAGCGCCCGTAGCGGGGCGCGAGAAAGGAACGTGGGGAGCGAATGAGGGTCGTCTTCGCGGCGGGAGGCACAGGGGGGCACATTCTGCCGGCCCTTTCCGTGGCCGACGAGCTCCGCGCGCGTTCGAGCGGTCTCGAAGCGCTTTTCATTGGCACGCGCTCCGGGCTCGAAGCGAAACTCGTCCCCGCCGCCGGCTACGAGATCCGCTACATCTCGGCCAGGGGCGTGCGCGGGAAGGGTATCGCGGCGAGGATCCGCAACACGGGGAGCATCGCGGTGGGGCTTTTTCAGTCGCTCGGGATTGTCCGCCGGTTCGATCCCGATCTCGTCTTCGGCTCGGGCGGCTACGCGAGCGCGGCGGTCGTTCTCGCCGCTTCGCTTCTTCGGAAGAAGATCGTGCTCCAGGAACAGAATTCGATCCCGGGGCTCACGAACCGGCTGCTTGCGCGGTTCGCCCGGCGGATCTACCTCGGCTTCGAAAAGGCCGCCGAGCGTTTCAAGGGCCGCCGCGGTGTCGTCGTAACGGGCAACCCGCTGCGGGCCGACATTCTCGCATCGGGGCGCCTCGACACTCGCGCGGAGTTCGGACTCGCCGCGGGGAGGCCGGTGCTCCTCGTCTTCGGAGGGAGCCAGGGCGCGCACACGCTCAACGCCGCCGCCGCGGGGTATCTCCTCGCTCATCCGGACGTGCAGGCGATCATCCAGACGGGGGACCAGGACCATGAATGGATGAGGGAGCGGCTCGGGGTCCAGGGAGCCCGCTGCTATATACGGCCGTACATCGGCGACATGAACCGGGCATACGGGGCCGCCACCGCGGGGCTCGCCCGGGCCGGGGCGCTGAGCGTCTCGGAGATAGCGGCGGTCGCGCTTCCCTCGATTCTCGTGCCGTATCCCCACGCCGCCGACAATCATCAGTTCTACAACGCCTCGTTCCTCGCCGATGCGGGGGGGGCGGTTATCATCGCGGATTCGGATCTGAACAAGGACACGCTCGCCGCCGCGCTCGATCCGCTGCTTGCGGATCCCGCGGCGCTCTCCTCGATGAGGCGCTCGCTCGAGCGCGTCGCGCGGAGGGACGCGGCGAAGCGAATCGCGGACGACATGCTCACGATGGTCTCGTGAGGGGCGGGAGAATCGAAGGATGAACACCGGGTACCGGCATACGAAACGCGACGAGCGCAGGAGGAGCGCGATTCTCGGCAAGACTCGGCATATTCATTTCGTCGGAATCGGAGGCATCGGAATGAGCGGCATCGCCGAGATTCTCCTCAACCTCGGTTTCACGGTGAGCGGCTCGGACCTCGAGAAGAGCCCGACCACGGAGCGGCTCGCGAAGCGCGGGGCGAAGATACGGATCGCCCACGCAGCGGCCAACGTCGCCGGATGCGACGTCGTCGTGATCTCGTCGGCGATCAGCGCGGGCAATCCGGAAATCGTCGCGGCGCGCAAGCAGGGAATCCCCGTGATCCAGCGCGCGTCGATGCTCGGCGAGCTCATGCGTTTCCGCACGGGGATCGCCGTCGCGGGCGCCCACGGCAAGACGACGACGACCTCCCTCGTCGGGGCCGTCCTCCAGGAGGCGGGGCTCGATCCGACGATCATCGTCGGGGGGCGCGTGAAGAGCCTCAAGGCCAACGTCCGGCTCGGCCAGGGGGAGTTTCTCGTCGCCGAGGCGGACGAGAGCGACGGCAGCTTCGTGCGCCTCACGCCGGTGTTCGACATCATCACGAACATCGACGCCGAGCACCTCGATTTCTACGGCACCATGGAGGCGATCAACGACGCCTTCGTCAAGTTCTCGCGCAGCATTCCGTTCTACGGGGCGGTCATCTGCTGCATCGACGATCCGCGCGTCCAGGCGATCGTCCCCCGCATCGACCGCCGCATCGTGACGTACGGGATGGGCCCCGAGGCCGACGTCCGGGGGCGGATCATCGAATCGGGCCCGCACGGGAGCCGCTTCTCGTACACGGTCCGCGGAAAACGCCGCGGACGGCTCCACCTGTGCATCCCCGGCTATCATAACGTGCTCAACGCGTTGAGCGTCTGCGCGCTCGCCGAGGAGCTCGACATCGCGCACCGGCATCTCGAGAAGGCGCTCGGCTCGTTCGGAGGGGTCGCGCGCCGCTTCGAGATCAAGGGGGAACGCGGAGGGATCCTCTTCGTCGACGACTACGGTCACCATCCGACGGAGATCGCGGCGACGATCCGGACCGCGCGCGAGAGCTTCAAGCGGCGCATCATCGTCGTTTTCCAGCCGCACCGTTACACGCGGACGAGAGACCTGCATGACAGGTTCGGGGGGGCGTTCCGCGAGGCGGACGAGCTCTTCATCGCGGATATATACCCGGCGGGGGAGCGGCCGATCAAGGGCGTCACGGGGGAGCTCATCTACCGCGCCGTGAAGCGCGAGGGGAAGCCCCGGGTGAGCTATGTCCCCGGCTGGGACAACCTCAAGGCCACCGTGCGGGAGAGCATTCGCTCCGGGGACGTCGTGATCACGCTCGGGGCGGGGAACATCTACAGGCTCGGCGAGGAGCTCCTGGCCGAGCGGCAGACCAACGAGAAGGGTACGGTGAGGAAGAGATGAGATTCTGGGAATCCAGTGGAATGGTCGTGCGGGGAGCGTCAACCGGACCTCGAATCCCCATGAAGTGGCTTGCGCTCCCCGCAGCCATCATCGCGGCGGCCGCATGCGTCGTGCTCTGGTCGGGGCTATTCATCATCACCAACGTCCAGTTCTACGGCTGCGGCACGATTCCGCAGGATTCCCTGAAACGGATCCGCGGCGGTCTTATCGGGAAGAACCTCGCGACGGTCTCCTGCGCCGGCGCGCGGGGGCGTCTCCTCACGTTTCCCGAGGTGCGGGACGCGGTCTTCAAGCGCCGGCCATGCCACACGATCGAATGCTACCTCGTCAAACGCGAGCCGGTGGCGCTCCTCGTCGCGGGGGACATTCTCGAAGTCGACGCCGAAGGAGTCGTCATCCCGCGCCGGGCGGGCGCGGGGGACGTCGATCTGCCGGTCATCACCGGTATCGACCAACGCGAGGTCGGCGCGCAGGGGGGCGCCCGGAGCGTCGGGAGGGCGGTCGAGGTGCTCAGGCTCTTCAAGGAGCTCGGCTTTTCGCCCGCGAAGCAGCTTTCCGAGATCCACGTCACGGGTGAAGACGTCGATCTTGTCTGGATGGGGACGGGCACCCTCGTCCGGCTCGGGCGCGGCGAGTATGAGAACAGGGTCCGCAAGCTGAGAACGGTATTCGGAATCCTGAACGATCGCGAGCAGTTTCCACAACTCATCGATCTCCGTTTTGACCGCCAGGTGGTTGTACGCTGAGGTCACGAAAGCGAGGTGAGACCAAATCTATGTCCTCGGAATTCGTAGTCGGTCTCGATATAGGAACCACGAAAGTGGCGGTCCTTATCGGAGAATTCACGTCCGAGGGGGAGACGCGCATCATCGGAGCCGGCTCGGCCCCCGCGACGGGAATCAAGAAAGGCGTCGTCGTCAACATGGACCAGGCCGCTGACAGCGTCCGCGCGGCGGTGGCCCAGGCCGAGCGGATGGCGGGGGTCGAGATCCGGGGCGTCTGCGCGGCCGTCTCGGGGCCGCACATGCGGAGCTTCAACAGTCGCGGCGTGATCGCGATACCGACTTCCCGGCGCGAAGTCAGCGCGAAGGACGTGGACAAGGTCACCGAGGCCGCGCGGAGCATCACGCTGCCCATCGACCGGGAGATCGTGCACAGCATTCCACAGGACTTCGTCGTCGACAACCAGGCCGGCATCCATGATCCCGTCGGGATGTCGGCGACGAGGCTCGAGGCGGACGTGCACATCGTCACCGCGCTCGGCATGCCCCTCGAAAACATGCTCAAGGTGTCGAAGAAGGTCGGTCTCGAGATCGTCGAGATGGTCTTCGATCCACTCGCCGCGGCGCGCGCCGTTCTGACGAAAGACGAGATGAACATGGGATGTCTCCTCGTCGACGTCGGCGGCTCCATCACGAACTATGCCCTCTACTACGGCGGCACGGTGCGGATGAGCGGTGTGGTGGGCGCGGGCGGGGTCAACGTGACGAACGACCTCGCCGTGGGGCTGCGGACCTCCGCAGTCGTCGCCGAGGATCTCAAGATCGCCCACGGCCTCGCGCTCGCCTCTCTCGCGAGCGAGGACGAAACAGTCATGGTCCCCGGAATCGGGGAGCGCGAATCCCGCGAGGTTCGCACGCAGATCCTCGCCGCCATCATCGAGCCGCGGAGCGAGGAGATATTCACGATGGTCAAAAAGGCGGTGAGCGCGGATCCATTCTACCGGCTGCTCGGCGCCGGGATCGTGCTTGCGGGCGGCACCTCGCGGCTCCGCGGGATGGATGGCGTGGCGGAAGAGGTCTTCGATCTCCCCGTGCGGATCGGCCGCCCCATGAGCCTCATGGGGCTTTCGGAGCTCGTCGGCTCGGCGGAATGGACGACCGGCATCGGGCTACTTCTCTGCGGGCGCGACCGGATGGCGGTGCAGGGCTTCGACGGCGCGGCGGGCAGGGTCAAATGGATGATACACAGGGTGCGAAGGATCGCGAGTTTGTTCTAAAAGGAAGGGGGCACACAATGCGTTTCGAATTCGACGATTTCGATGAGCTCGCTAAGCTCAAGGTGGTCGGGGTGGGGGGCGCCGGCGGAAACGCCGTGAATCGGATGATCGACTCGGGACTCGGGGGTGTGGAGTTCATCGCAATCAACACGGACGTCCAGGTCCTCGAGCTCTCGAAGGCGCACAAGCGTATCCAGATCGGGAACCGCTCGACGAAGGGCCTCGGCTCCGGGGGCAATCCCGAAGCCGGCCGCAGGGCGATGGAGGAGGACGCCGATCTCGTTTCCGAGGCGCTCGCGGGCGCCGACATGGTGTTCGTGACCGCCGGAATGGGGGGCGGCACGGGGACGGGCGCCGGGCCCCTCGTCGCGCGTCTCGCGCGGGAGCAGGGAGCGCTCACCGTCGGCATCATCACGCGCCCCTTCACGTTCGAGGGGAAGCGCCGCCACCGGCAGGCGCTCGAGGGAATCCTCGCCCTCAAGCAGGAGGTCGACACCCTCATCATCATCCAGAACGACAAGCTGCTGTCGATCGTCGGCAAGGACACGCCGCTCACGGAGGCCTTCTCGATGGCCGATGACGTCCTGCTCCACGCGACGAAGGGCATCTCGGACCTCATTCTCACGCCGGGCCTCATAAATCTTGACTTTGCGGATGTTCGCTCTATCATGAGCGGCATGGGTGACGCCCTCATGGGTACGGGGCTCGCGAAGGGGGAGGACAGGGCGGTACAGGCGGCGAGGATGGCGATCCAAAGCCCCCTCCTCGACGACGTGTCGATCAGGGGCGCGAAGGGAGTGCTCGTCAACATCACCGGCGACGACAAGATGACGCTCCACGAGGTTTCCCAGGCGACCTCCGTCATCAGCCAGGAAGCCGGCGAGGACGCGAACGTGATCTTCGGCGCGGTCGTGAGCAAGGGGACGGCCGACGAGATCCAGGTCACTGTCATCGCCACCGGCTTCGAGCCCCGGGAGCGCGAGATCATGCCGGCCGCGATGAGCACCGAGCCGGCGTTGAAGATCGTCGCCGAGCCGAGGGGCCCCGAGATCATCAACATCAAGGATCTCGACGAGGCCCCCACGCCGGTCGAGATCGACAACCTCGCGCACACGGGTGTCGGACTCAACGCGGTGAACTTCGGCAGCTACCACGAGCCCAATCTCGACATCCCGACGTTTCTGCGCAAGCAGCTCGATTGACGAGGGGGGCGGAGCGTGTCCCTGTGGGGAAAGATTTTCGGCATCAACAAGAATCCCGAGTACGAGCGGGGGATCAAACTCTACAATGAGGGCAAGTACGAGCTTGCCGTCGATGAGCTCGAGAGGGCGATTCCCAAGGCGGGCAAGGACGATCCGATCTACGCGCTCGGAATGTTCTACGCGGCGGAGTCGCATGCCCACATCGGGACGGCGAAGTTCCTCGGGGGAGACGCGAACGACGCGCTCATTCACTTCCAGAAGGCGGTTCTCGAGAATCCGACCTATCCGGACATCTACTACCGCATGGGTGTCATCCACCACCGGCTCGGGAATCCACTCGAGTCGGTGGCGAACCTGCGCACGGCGGTCGACCTCAACCCGAACTACTTCGAGGCGATCTGTTACCTCGGCATCGTTCTCTACGAAACGGACAATCGTGACGAGGCGGACGAGATCTTCAAGAAGGCGCTCAAGATCGGTTCGGAGACACCGAGCCCGGTCAGCAAGTTCCTGAGCGACCACCTCGCGGGGCGCGAGACGGACATTCCCCCCCTCACCTCGCTCAAGCAGGTGATCCGGAGCGACGCGGAGTTCGACACCGCTCTCATGGAAGGGATCGAGGCGTACAATACGGGGAACTACGAGGCCGCGGTTCACGCCTTCGCGTCGGCCTCCGAGATTCATCCCGACTACGCGGACATTCGATTCAAGCTCGCGCTCGCGTACCTCCGCGCGGGGGATTACGCGGACGCGCAGAAGGAGTTCGAGGCCGCCATCTCGATCAATCCGGGCTATGCGGAGGCGCACTTCTACCTCGGCGTTACGTACCTCGACCGGAAGCTCTATCGCGAGGCGCTCGAGCAGTTCGAGCGCTCGGCGGCAATCAAACCCGATTACGCCGATCTCCAGTGCTTCCTCGGCACGACATACTTCTACCTCGGCGAGCTCGACCGGGCGCGGACCGCCCTCGAAGCGTCGCTTACGCTGTCTCCGAACTATGGAAAGGCCCGCTACTACTACGGCCTCCTGCTCTATGCGCTCGGCGACCGGAAGCGGGCGATCGAGTATCTGTCGGAGGCGACGAAAGGGGAGGAGCACAAAGGGGCCGTCGACCTGAGCTTCGCGCTCGTGCACCTGCGGGAGGGAAATCTCGAGGAGGCGATGGTCATCCTCAAGGATATCCTCGCGGCGGGAGGGGAGAGCGCCGACATTCTCTATTTTCTCGGCGAGTGCTACCTGCGCATGGACAACCTCGCCGACGCCGAGCGGTTCTTCAGGCACGCGCTCACGATCAACGCCCGCTTCCTCTGCGCCAAGGAGAAGCTCGCCCACATCATGATCCGCAAGGGCGACTACGAGGCCGCCGAGAAGATACTCGATCCGCCCGAGACGGATTTCGCCGACCTCTACAAGATCCTCGGGGACATAAAATTCTACCGCGGGGAGCTCGAGGCCGCCGAGCGCTTTTACCGCAAGAGCCTCGGCGTGAATTCCGAGTACAGCGAGGCCAATCTCTCGCTCGCCCTCACGCTGCGGAACGAGGGACGCGAGGCGGAGGCCGAGGCGCTGCTCAAGAAGCTCATCGAGCACGACCCGGAGAACGTTCTGGCCCGGAATCTCCTCGGGAGAGGTCCTCTGGACTTCGAGACCCGCGGAGCCGGGGGTTAGATTGCACCGAGCCCACCCGAACGACGCCCGGAACACAATCCTCAGGAACGAAACGATCATCGAGCGGTTTCCCGTCCCCGCAAGGGGGGCGCTCCGGGTCATCGCCGCCTATCCGGCACCCTACCGCGTAGGCATCTCGAACCTCGGTTTTCATTTTCTGTACGGTTCGCTGCGAAAATCTTCTAATTTCAATGTTGAAAGGGTATTTGCGGATACATCTCCCGTAACACTTGAATCTGAATCGAAGCTCGCCGCGAGCCCCGTGCTCTTCTTTTCGATCTCCTACGAAGAGGATTACATCAACCTGGTCAGGATGCTCCGCGAGGCGGGAGTGCCGTCGCTCAAGTCGGAGCGGATGGGACGCCCCTTCGTGATAGCCGGGGGGCCCGCGGTGAGCGCGAACCCGATGCCGCTCCTCGATGTCGTCGACGCGGTCGCCCTCGGGGAGGGGGAAGGAACGCTCGAGGAGATCATGCGCCTCCTGGAGGAGCGGCGCGCGGAGTTCGACTCGCGTGGTCCTCGCGAGCCGGGGAGGCTGCTCGAGGGCCTCGCAAGAATCCCGGGGATGCTCGTGAGCGGCTTTTCGGAGACGCACGCGGGCTTCAGAGAGCCCGCCGCCCTCACGAGCTTTCCGAGATCCGTCATCGTGACGCCGGAGAGCGTGTTTCCCTCGACCCTTCTCGTCGAGTCGGGGCGAGGCTGCCCGGGAGTCTGCGCGTTCTGTCTCGCGACGTCCCTGTACCGGCCGTTTCGCTTCATGCCGCTCGCGGCGTTCGAGGAGCTTGTCGAGGGGCTCGACCGATCAGTGACCAGGATCGGTCTGGCGAGCACGGCGGTTGCGGCGAATCCCGATTTCGCGAGCGTCGTAAAGCTCCTCGGCTCGCGCGGAATCTCCGTCTCGTTCAGCTCGCTTCGCGCCGAGGACCTCGACGATGAGAAGATCAGGCTCATCGGGGAGAGAGGTATCACGACGGTCAGCCTCGCGCCCGAGTCCGGGAGCGAGCGGCTGCGTTACGCCCTCGGGAAGCGCGTTCCCGACGAAGTCTACTTCGAGGCCGCCTCGAAACTTCGCGCCGCGGGCGTGGCGCATTTTACCCTGTATCTCCTCATCGGCTGCCCCGGCGAGGATGCGGAGGCGCTCGCTGAAACGCGGGTCTTCATGGAGCGGTTCAGGAAGGCGATCGGGGGGAAGGGCTTCTCCGTGCACGCGAATCCGCTCGTTCCCAAGGCATGGACGCCGCTCGAGTTCTACGCGATGCCCGAAGAGCGCGGCCTCGTCGAGCGCCAGCACGCGATCGAGAGAATGCTGCGAACGCTCGGGCTCGCCGTGCAGCTCAAATCCGTGCGCTCCGCGATCCGGCAGGCGCTCTTTTCAACGGGGGACGAGTCGATAGGCAGGGCGATCGTGCTTCACGTCGAACAGGGGCTCGCATGGAAAAAGGCGCTCAGAAAGGCGGGCGTCAATGAGCGGTTCCCGCACGAAACGAAGGGACCCGAAACTTCATTCCCCTGGGATGGAATCTCGGGTCCCGTGCGTCGAGGCATTCTCTTCAAACGCTTCGAGGCTCTCTCGCGGGGCGCTCCCGCGGAGGAGGCCCCGTGAGGGCGAGCCTATACCTTTTTCACGGTGCCGCTCTTTATGCAGCGCGCGCACACGTAAGCGTTGCGGGGCTTTCCGCCGACCTCGATACGGATCTTCTGCAGATTGGGCAACCACCGGCGCTTGGACACGTTATGGGCATGGCTGATCTGGTGGCCGGTGATCGGCCGCTTTCCACATATAGCGCATTCTTTAGACATCTGGTATCCTCCCGATTGCCGAAAAGCTCGATTAATGTAAGATAAATGAATGGGTTTGGCAAGCCAAATATGGAAACACGTTCGAGGAAGACGGGGCTTCTCGGAGAGAGCAGCCAGTACATCAAGGGTGTGGGGCCCGCGCGCCAGGTGCTTCTCGAGCGGCTCGGCATCTCGACCGTCGAGGATCTCATTTCACATTTTCCGCGCGGGTACTACGACAGGCGCACCCTCGTCCCCGTCGGGAAGATTCCCCCCGGCTCGAGCGCGACCTTTATCGCGACTATCCTCGCCGTGTCGCTTCGCAGGGCCCGCCGCGGGCAGACGATTCTCACCGTCGCCGTCGGCGACGAGACGGGGGTCGTGAACCTCGTCTTCTTCAACCAGCCGTACCTCGAGAAGCTTTTCAAGCAAGGGGAACGCGTGGTCGTGAGCGGGGAGCTCGGGCTCTACAAGGACCGGCGGCAGATCGTCTCTCCCGAGTACGAGATCATCGGAGGGGAGCTCACCGAGGCGCTCCTTCACGCGGGGAGAATCGTGCCCATCTACCCGCTCACCGCCGGCATCTCCCAGCGCATGATGCGGAAGATCGTGATGGCGGCCTCCGAGAAGTGCGCTGGGGCTATCGAGGAGAACCTCTCCGCCGCGCTCATGAGGGCCTTCGGCGTGCCTTCACGGGAAGAGGCCTTCAGACAGGTGCACTATCCCGAAAGCTACGAGGCGCTCGAAGGCGCGCGGCGGCGTTTCAAGATCGAGGAGGTCTTTTTCCTGCACCTCCTCCTCAAGGAGCGGCGATCGGGCATCGCGCGCACAAAGAGCCGCCCGCCGATCGCTCCGCCGCATCCCCTCCTCGAGAGGTTTCTCGCCTCGCTCCCCTTCGAGCTCACGGGGGCGCAGAAGCGGGTGCTTGAGGAGATACGCGGCGATGTCGAGAAGGGAGGGCTCAACAGGCTTCTTCAGGGCGAGGTCGGCTCCGGGAAAACGGTCGT
>DATCCP010000309.1:0-2420 GCA_036511215.1 Candidatus Krumholzibacteriaceae bacterium | reverse complement strand
GGGCGGCGAACGGGATGAACGATTCGAACGGAGAGTTGTATTCCAGTCTGGGACTCGATTTCTAGAAATCCGCAGGGGACATTCGCACGAGAAAGAAACGAGGTGACGGGTATGTCAGGAACCGTTTGGGAACACGGCATGGGATGGCTTCCCGATTATCCCGATTTCCGGGACTACTCGAGCGCGCACGACAAGGTGAGCCCGCGTCTCAAGGCCCTCGGCCAGGGAGACACCGTGAGAACGATGCTCCGGAAGGCGGGCGCGGCCGGCGCGGCCAAGAAGACTCTTCCGGCCTCGGTCGATCTCAGGCGCTGGTGCTCGCCCGTCGAGGATCAGGGCTCTCTCGGCTCCTGCACGGCGAACGCGGCAGCGGGGATCGTCGAGTACTTCGAGCGGAAGGCCTTCGGGAAGCACATCGACGCGTCGCGTCTTTTTCTCTACAAGGCGACGCGCAGTCTCATGCACTCGAGCGGAGACACGGGTGCGTTCCTGAGGACCACGATGGGAGCGCTCGTCCTCTTCGGGACGCCCCCCGAGGAGTATTGGCCGTACCACGCGGCCGACTTCGACAGGGAGCCTCCCGCATTCTGCTACGCCTTCGCGCAGAACTACCGGGCGATGAGCTACTATCGACTCGACCCGCCGGGCACGACCGCTGCGGCGCTCCTCGAGTGCATCAGGAAGAACCTCGCCGCCGGCCTTCCCTCGATGTTCGGCTTCACCGTGTACAGCTCGATCGAGCAGGCGGCGCCTGCGGGCAAGATCCCGTTTCCCACGGAAGGCGAGAAGATCCTCGGCGGGCATGCCATCGCGGCGGTCGGCTACGACGATACGCTGAAGATCGCAAACGCCGCGCCGCGAGGGCGGAAATCGACGGGCGCGATTCTCATCAGGAACTCATGGGGGACGGGGTGGGGGGAAAAGGGCTACGGCTGGCTCCCCTACGACTACGTGCGCGAGGGTATCGCGGACGACTGGTGGTCGCTCCTCAAGAACGAATGGATCGACACGGGGGAGTTCAAGGCGTAGGAGCTGTTTCGGTTCAGCCCGCAAAGGCGACCGCGAGCCCGTCGGCGAGACAGAACCCCTTCACGGTGGGTACGGCGCGGCCGCTCGCGACGATGACGAGCGATTCGGCAACGAGTCTCTCGAGCGCGCTTCGCCAACCGGGATAGCGGCTCAGGGCCTCGAGCGGCACGCCGTCGCGCGTCCTGAACCCGAGAAAGACCTCTTCGAAGGCGAGCTCGTCCTCGCTCAGGGTCTCCATTCCATCGACGGGACTTCCGCCGCTCTCGAGCGCCCCGCAGTACGCGTCCACGGAGCGCGCGTTCCACCACCGTTTTCCATTCCGGAACGAATGCGCGGACGGGCCGAGGCCGAGATACGGCGCGTGGCGCCAGTACTTGTGGTTATGGCGCGAGAGCAGCGTCTCTTCCCGCGCGAAGTTCGAGATCTCATAGTGAACGTATCCGTGCGAGGTGAGAAACTCCGACGTCTTCATGAAGAACGCACGCTCGGACTCTTCGTCGAGCGGTTTCATGGCGCCCGTCTCCAGCATTCTCCCGAACTCGGTCGCGCCCTCGATCGTCATCTGGTAGCAGGAGAGATGCTCCGGGGAGAGCTCGCGCGCGCGCCGCATCGAACGCTCCCAGCTCTCGATGCTCTGCCCCGCGAAGCCGTACATGAGATCCACGCCGATATTCACATATCCCGCCCGGCGGAGAAGCGCGATCGCCTCGTGCGCCTTCGCCGCGTCGTGGCGCCGCCTGAGAAATCGAAGCTCGCTATCGTCGAACGACTGCACGCCGAGGCTCACGCGGTTGACCCCGGCCGCGCGCCACGCATCGAGCCTTGACGGCGTGACGTCGTCCGGATTCGCCTCGATCGTTACCTCCGAATCGAGCGCGAAATCGAAGGTTGCTCTGAGCGTGTCAAAGAGGCGGTGAATCTCGCGCTCATCGAGGAGGGACGGTGTGCCGCCCCCGACGTAGAGCGTGTCGAATGTCCCGAAGGTCCCGCGGTGAAACGCCGCCTCTCTCGAGAGGGCCTCCAGCCAGCGCCCGATCGCCACGCCTCCCGTGATCGAATAGAAATCGCAGTATGGGCATTTGGTCTTGCAGAAAGGCACGTGGACGTAGAGCCCGGGCGCCGAGCCGCCCCCGGTGCCCGAGGTTCCGGGCGCGTGAGCATCCCGGGAGCCGGCCTTTTCCGCGCTATTCATCATCGGTCTTGAGAACCGCCACGAAGGCGCTCTGGGGGATCATCACCTGGCCGACCGTGCGCATCTTCTTCTTGCCCTTCGCCTGCTTCTCGAGGAGCTTGCGCTTGCGCGTGATGTCCCCGCCGTAGCATTTGGCGAGCACGTCCTTGCGGAACGGCGCCACTGTCGAACGCGCGATGATCTTTCCGCCGATGGCGCC
>DATCCP010000308.1:0-6378 GCA_036511215.1 Candidatus Krumholzibacteriaceae bacterium | reverse complement strand
CGCGGATGACACGCTCCGGGTTTGGAACATTGATCAGAAACGGGATGTGGGGCAGGGGATCATATCCGTCGGGGACAACTCCCGGCGGGTTCCCGCGACGACCGCCCGCGGCCCGGGGAGAAAGTAGCGTCGCTCACGGCGGCCGGCGAGCGTATTGGGCTTTTTCCCCGAGACCCCTGCGCGGCGCGGGCGCTTCCCCGCCGCGGCGCGCGTATCTTTTTCAAATTGACATTGCGCCTCTCTCCAAACTATTCTCATGCATACGCTTTCTGAAAGCGCGGGAGCTTCTCGAGAAAGGACTTCATTCAATGATCGTCAAGCGTTTTCGACTCACCGGGGAGGATGAGCACGATCCGTTGCGCGAGATGTTCGGAACGTTCATGAACGAGCGCTCGGGGCGGGGAAGGGTACGGATTCATTCCGATCTCACCTGGGAGCCGCCGACCGACATCATCGAGACGGAGAACGAGATCGTCGTCACGGTGGACATCGCCGGCATGAGCGGCAAGGACATCGGCGTCGTGACGGACGGTAAGGTGCTGCGCATCAACGGCACGAGGCGGAGCCTCGCCGCGCAGGGGATCAAGCAGTTTCACATGCTCGAGATCCAGTGCGGACCCTTCGAGCGGGTCATCGAGCTTCCGAGCCGGGTGGACCCGGCAAAGGTGTCGGCGCACTATACGAAAGGCCTGCTCCAGATTCGGATCCGAAAGCTCGACCCGGGGGAGTACGTCAAAAAAGTGGAGATCGATTGAAACCGTCGCGCCGCAGCTATCGAATGGGTACCGAAGTTGACGCCGTTGCGGAGGGAAGCGATCTCCTGCACGAGATCCCCGAGGAGCTCGCGATCATTCCGATCAACGACGCCGTCGTGTTTCCGTACATGCTGATCCCCCTCATCCTCACCGATACGAACCTCATCAGGCTCATCGACGAGGCGCTCGCGGGGAGCAAGATCGTCGGCGTCTTCACCCAGACGAACAAGGACGTGCAGACCCCGGGACCGGACGACATACACCGGACGGGGAGCGCGCTCCTCATCCAGAAGATGGCGAGGTTTCCGGACGGGCACGTCCGGATCATCGGGCAGGGGCTCGCGCGGATCGAGGTCAGGCAGTTTACGGACGAGCTGCCCTTCATGCGGGCGCGCATAACGATTCTCACCGAGACCGAACCGGTAGACGATCGCACGAAGGCCCTTATGCGGAACACCGTCGGAGCCTTCTTCGCGATCGTCGATTCCTCCGAGAACTACCCCGAGGAGATCAAGGGCGTCGTTTCGAGCATCAAGAGCGCCGGAAGGCTCGCCGATATGCTCGCGGCGAATCTTTCAATGGAGATCGGCGACAAGCAGCGCGTGCTCGAGATACTCGATCCCGTCAAACGGCTCGGTTTCGTGTATGAGTTCATCACCGGCGAGCTCGAGATCGTGAAAATCGGGGAGAAGATCAAGCGGGACGTCCGCAAGGAGATGGACAAGGAGCAGCGCGAGTACTACCTCCGTCAGCAGATCAGGGCGATCCAGAAGGAGCTCGGCGAGGAGGACGTCGGGGTCGAGATCGACGAGCTCAAGAGCCGGATCGACGCGACGGCCATGCCGTCGCCCGCGCGCGAGGCGGCGGTCAAGGAATGGGGACGTCTCCGGAAGATGTCGTCGAGCTCGGCCGAGTACATCGTCGCACGGACGTACCTCGACTGGATCCTCGAGCTTCCGTGGGAGCAGTCGACGCAGGATATCCTCGATATCGAGCGGGCGCGCCGCATTCTCAACGCCGACCACTACGACCTCGATCAGGTGAAGGAGCGCATCCTCGAGTTTCTCTCCGTCAAGAAGCTCAAGAACAGCCTCAAGGGCTCGATCCTCTGCTTCGTCGGCCCGCCGGGAGTCGGGAAGACCTCCCTCGGCAAGAGCATCGCGGGCGCGCTCGGGCGCACCTTCGTGCGGATGTCGCTCGGCGGCATCAAGGACGAAGCGGAGATCCGGGGCCATCGGAGAACTTACATCGGCGCGCTTCCCGGCAAGATCATCCAGGGGATCCGCACGGCGGGAAACAACAATCCGGTTTTCATGCTCGACGAGATCGACAAGCTCGGGGCCGATTTCCGCGGCGATCCGGCATCCGCGCTTCTCGAGGTGCTCGATCCCGAGCAGAACAACTCCTTCGAGGATCACTACGTCAATATTCCGTTCGATCTTTCCCGCGTGATGTTCATCACCACGGCGAACGTGCGCGACACGATCCCGGCGCCGCTCCTCGACCGGATGGAGGTGCTCGAGCTCCCCGGCTACATCACATACGAGAAGACGCGGATCGCGAAACGTTTTCTCGTCCCGCGCCAGCTCTCGGAGACGGGCGTGCCGGCGTCCCGGCTCGTCATCACCGACGACGCGGTCGCCGCGATCGTCGAGCGATACACTCGGGAGGCGGGCGTCCGGAATCTCGAGCGCCGTATCGCATCGATCGCGCGGAAGACCGCGCGGAGACTCGTCGAGCACAGGACGGGCCCGTTCCGCGTCACCCGGACGAATATCAAGCGCTGGCTCGGACCCGAGGACTATCCCGAGGAGGAGATGCGAGCGCGTCCCGCGATCGGGGTTTCGACCGGCATGGCGCGCTCGGCGGCGGGTGGAACGATCCTCTTCATCGAGGCGATCACGGTGAAGGGGAACGGAAAGCTCAAGCTCACGGGAAGTCTCGGCGACGTCATGAAGGAATCGGCCGAGGCGGCGCTGAGCTTCGTCAAGTCGCGCTACGCCGGCGAGGCCGCCGCGAACGATTTCTTCGAGGCGTACGACATTCATCTCCACGTTCCGGCGGGCGCGGTGCCGAAGGACGGTCCGAGCGCCGGGGTCGCCATCGCGACGGCGCTCGCCTCGCTCACCCTCCACGAGAAGGTCCGGAACGACGTCGCCATGACGGGGGAAGTAACGCTCACGGGCAACGTTCTCCCGGTCGGCGCGATCAAGGAAAAGGTGATCGCGGCGCACCGGGCGGGCATACGGGAGATCATCCTCCCGCGCCTCAACGAGAAGGACGTCGAGGAGATTCCAAAGCGCATCATGAAGGACATGCGGTTCCGCTTCATCGACCGGATCGACGAAGGGATCGCTCTCGCCTTGGCGACGGGGCCCGCGCGGAAGCGGCGCACGGTGAACAGGAGGCGACGCCATGCGCGAGCCTGAGGAGGGGCGGTATCTCGTCCCGCGCCTGTTCTCCTATTTCGCGCGGAGCATGGGGAGGACGCACCCGTTTCATCTTCCCGCCGACGTCGCGAACGCCTCTTCCCTCATTTTCATCGACTCGGGGGACCTCGTCGACCTTTTGTTCGCGGCGCCCGTCATAAACTTTTTCGGGACCCATTTTCCGCAGATCAAGACGACGATCCTCGTCCGGAGCGCGGACGCCGAGCTGGTCAAGGGGCTCATGCGCGTGAACGCGATCATCTCGTACGATCCGCGCCAGCTGAAGATCTACTCGGCCGACTACCTCGCTCTCGCGCGGAAGCTCAGGAAGAAGAAGATGGACGTCGTCATCCTCCTCGACCGGAACTTCTCGCTCGAGCGGCATCTCCTCGCGTTCGCCATCGGCGCGCCGATACGGATCGGCTTCGCCCACCCGCTCGCGTTTCCGTTCATCAACTGCGAGGTTCGTCTTTCCGAAGGCGGGTACGAGGGGAAGAAGATGCCGCGGATACTCCAGGCGATCGGGGTCGCTCTCCCCGAGGGGTGGGACAGCGTTTCTCTCGTCCCGCGCGAGGTGCAGCACGCTCGCCAGCTCAAGCATTTCTGGAAGCCGGAAAAGGATCTCCTCATGGTCGGGCTCGACCCGAGCAGCAGCAAGACGAGGCACCACGTGATACCGGAGATCATCGCCTATCTCGCGAACAACCTCGCGAGCCGCCGGCACGCGAAGTTCCTCATCTTCGCGAGTCCCTGGGACGACAAGCTCGTCAAGGATCTCGCCCGGGAGCTCAAGGGGGAAGTTATCGATCTCAAACCGGAGAATCTCACCGAGACCGTCGCTCTTCTGTCGCAGTGCGACCTGTTCCTTGCGGGCAATACGAACCTGTTTCATTTCGCTGCGGCGCTCGCCGTGCCGGCGATCGGACTCTTCACCAGGTTCGACCGCCTGGGTTGGATTCCGGAGGGCGCTCCGAACGTCAGGATCTTCGAGGGAACGCGGGGGGAGAAGCTCTCCCTCAAGGACTTTTTCTCCATCGTCGAAGAGGTGCTCGCGACGAGAAACGTCCTTCCCACGGAACGGTAGAGCGCCAGAGGGGGAAACGGAGCCGTGCGGCGGCCGCGGGCCAATCGAACATACGTGAGACTCCTCGCCTACCTCGTGCCGTTCTGGCGCCGGGCGGCGCTCCTGTTCGTCACGAGCGTGATCTTCGCGGCGCTGAGCGGCGTTCAGCTCGGTCTCATTCCACCCTTCCTCCATATGCTCTTCGGGCAGAGAGAAGCGCCCGCGGCGGCGCAGAGCGTCTCGGGAGCAGGCGGCATCGCGCTCAGCCCGGCGTTCGAGCACGCCAAGGCGGTCGCGGTCGAATCTGCGAGGAGGCTTGTCTACAGCGGGTCCCCGGTCGGGCGTCTCGAGCGCTTCTGCGTCGTCTTCTTTCTTCTCATGCTGATCAAGAACATCTTCGGGTATGTGAGCACGTACCAGACGATCAGCCTCGAGCAATCGGTGCTCTACCGGGTGCGGAACGATCTCTACGGCAAGACGCAGGTGCTCCCGCTCTCGTTTTTTGACCAGCAGAAAACGGGGCACCTCATCTCGCGCATCACGAACGACGTAACGCAGCTTCGCGGCGTCGTCGTGGGGTCGCTCGCAAGCCTCGTCCAGAACGGTCTCATGACTCTCATCGCCGTCGCGATCGTGTTTCTCACTGCCTGGAAGCTCGCGCTCTTGACGCTTATTCTGCTGCCTATCAACGTGCTCCTCATCGGCGTCATCAGCCGGAAGCTCCGCAAGGGCAGCAGGCGCGCGCAGGAGCGGATGGCCGATATGACGGCGGTGCTCCAGGAGACGATCTCCGGCGTGCGGGTCGTGAAGGCCTTCGGGATGGAGGAATTCGAGAAGAAGAAGTTCGATTTCTTCAACCTGAGGTATTTTCTGGAGTACCTCAAGATGCGCCGCTTCGCGGAGCTCGCCTCGCCGACGAGCGAGACGCTCGGCATGCTCGCGAGCGTCGTCATCATCTGGTACGGAGGAAAGCTCGTGCTGCGCGAGAACCTCGATCCCGCGAACCTCATCCTCTTCATCGGGGCGATGCTATGGGTCATCACGCCGATCAAGAATCTCAGCAAGCTCAACAGCGTCATCCAGGAAGGGCTCGCCTCGGGGGATCGCATTTTCCAGATACTCGATATCGCGTCGGAAGGGGAGGAGACGGGACGGACCGAGATCACGGATTTTCTCGACGAGATCGTATACGAGAACGTGACCTTCAGCTACGGGAACAACATCAACGTGCTGAACAACATGAGCTTCCGGATCAAGCGCGGAGAGGTCGTCGCGATCGTCGGCCCGAGCGGCGCGGGCAAATCGACCGTTGCGGATCTCCTGCCGCGGTTCCGTCGTCCGACCCGGGGGAGGATTCTCATCGACGGAGTCGATACGGCGCTCGTCACGATACGGTCGCTCCGGTCGCTCATGGGAATCGTGACGCAGGAGACGATTCTCTTCAACGACACGATCTTCAACAATATCGCATACGGAATGGAGAACTGCCCGGAGGAAGCCGTAATCCGCGCGGCGAAGGCGGCGAACGCGCACGATTTTATCGTCGCCGCCCCGCAGGGGTACCGGACGGTCATCGGCGACCGCGGTACGCAGCTTTCGGGCGGCCAGCGCCAGCGTATCGCCATCGCCCGAGCCCTTCTCAAGAACCCGCAGATCCTCATACTCGACGAGGCGACGAGCTCTCTCGACATCGAGAGCGAGGCGCTCGTCCAGGAGGCGATCGATCGCCTCATGAAGGGACGGACGAACTTCGTCATCGCCCACCGCCTGTCGACGATCCGGAACGCCGACCGGATCATCGTCATCGAAGACGGGACCATCCGGCAGACCGGCACCCACGAGGAGTTGATCCGTGAGGAAGGCATCTACCGGAAGCTCTACCACCTGCAGATCAAGGCGTGAAGAGCTTCTCGTTCTCGCTCCCAACTGGCTGGGGGATGCGGTCATGGCAACCCCCTTTCTTTTCGCCCTCCGCGAGAGGATGCCGCTGGCCCGGATAACGCTTCTCTCGCGTGAGTATGCGGCCGAGCTGTTCCGGCGAAGCAGCGCGATCGACCGGCTCGCGGAGTGGCGCGGGGGCGTGCGCTCGCGTGTCTCGGCGGCGAGGAAGGCGGCGCCCGCGGGGGGGTTC
>DATCCP010000307.1:0-2502 GCA_036511215.1 Candidatus Krumholzibacteriaceae bacterium | reverse complement strand
CAAAGCCATCGGGTGGTCGCTCGCTCACCGGAAAACGGTCATCGTCGTTTCTCTTGCGCTCTTCATCGGCAGCTTCTTTCTCATGCCGTTCCTCGGCTCGGCGTTTTTCCCGACGAGCGACGAGAGCGTGTTTTCCGTCTTCATCCACGCGGCCCCCGGAAGCTCACTCGAGCAGACGGGCGCGATTGCCGCGCGGATCGAGGCCGTGACGAAGCGGCGCCCGGAGGTGACGTCGACGCTCACGACGATCGGAGCGGGAAACAACCCCGTGACCGACGGGAGCGTGCTCGTGACGCTCGTCAAGAAGAACAAGCGCGCGAAAGGAATTCAGCAGATCATGGAGGAAATGCGCGCCGATCTGAGAGACGTGCCGGGCGCCGAGCTGAGCATCCTGATTGCGCGCGGCGTGGGCGGCGGCGAGAAACCGGTGATCATGAGCGTGCGCGGCGATGACATGACCGTGCTCAAGAAGATCGCCGATCAGGTGGAGGACATCGTGCGGACGACACCCGGGGCCGTCGACGTTGCCTCGAGCTTCGAGGCCTCCAAGCCGGAGCTCCGCATCCACATCGACCGCGAACGCTCGTCCGATCTCGGGCTCAACGTGGGGCTGATCGCCACGAGCATCCGCGCGATGGTCGACGGCGTCGTCGCGACGCAGTACGCCGAGGGAGACGATCAGTACGACGTGCGCGTCCGCCTCGCGGAGGAGGACCGCACCTCGCTCGAGAGCATCCGCAACCTCTCCGTCAAAAGCACGAAGGACGCCGACAACATGCAGAAATACCTCGTGCCGGTCGGTTCGATAGCCGAGATCGTTCCCGGCGCGGGCCCCTCGACGGTCGACCGCTACGATCGGCAGCGGGAAATCCGAATCGACGCGAACCTCGCCGGGCGGACGCTCGGAGAGGCGCTCCGCGACATCCAGAAAGGGACGAAGCAGATCGCGATGCCGCCCGGCTACTCGGTGAGCGTGAGCGGCAGCGGCGAGATGCAAAGCGAGTCCTTCGCGAACATCTTCATTTCGCTCGCGCTTGCCGTGATCTTCGTCTATATCGTGCTCGCGGCCCAGTTCGAGAGCTTCAGGCTTCCGTTCTCCATCATGCTCGCCCTTCCGATGTCGTTGATCGGCGCCGTGCTGGCGCTTCTCGCGTTCCGGAGCTCTCTGTCCGTCATATCGCTCATCGGAATCATCATGCTGATGGGTCTCGTGACGAAGAACGGCATTCTTCTCGTCGACTACACGAACGTGCTGCGCCGCCGCGGAATGGAGCGCACCGACGCGCTCATTCAGGCCGGCGCGACGCGGCTTCGACCGATTCTGATGACGACGTCCGCGATGATCTTCGGAATGGTGCCGGTGGCGTTCGCGTTGAGCGAGGGGAGCGAGTTCCGCTCTCCCATGGGGCAGGCCGTGATCGGCGGCCTCATCACGTCGACGCTACTCACGCTCTTTGTCGTGCCGGTCGTTTACTCGCTTCTCGACGACATCTCGATCCGCAGGACGGCCGGATCGATAGCCCGGCTGTTCGGCCGGCGAAAGAGAGAACGAAGCCCGCAGCCATGAAAGAGACTCCCGAGCGCCCACGCAATCGACGCCTTGGGATGGCGCTCTGGGTACTGGGCGCCGTCGCGCTCGCCGCCGCGGTCGCGCTCGCCGTGCACGCACGGCACCGGCATGAGCCTTCCGCCCCGACGGCCGGGGCTCCCGTCTACGGATACAGAATCATCCATGCATATCCCCACGATCCGAAGGCGTTCACCCAGGGGCTCATCTATCGCGACGGGTTTCTGTTCGAGAGCACGGGGTTGAACGGACGCTCGACGCTGCGGAAGGTACGCCTGGAGACGGGTGAGGTGGTCCGGGAACGCGCGCTCGAGCCGCAGTATTTCGCCGAGGGGCTCACCGATTGGGGGGACACGCTCATTCAGCTCACGTGGAAATCGAACATCGCGTTTCTCTACGACGAGGGCAGCTTCGCGGCCAGCGGCACGTTCGGGTACGGGGGGGAGGGGTGGGGGCTCACGCATGACGCAAGCCGCCTCATCATGAGCGACGGGAGCGCGAGCCTGCGATTTCTCGATCCCGCGACGTTTCAGGAAACAGGACGCCTGGTCGTCACGGATCGCGGCCTTCCCGTCACCGATCTGAACGAGCTCGAGCTCGTGAAGGGCGAGATCTACGCGAACGTCTGGGAGACGGACAGGATCGCCATGATCTCACCGCAGTCGGGTCACGTCACGGGCTGGATCGATCTCGGCGGCCTGGCCCCGGGCGCCGCGGGGGCGGGGTCCGGAGACGAAGTCCTGAACGGAATAGCCTACGATAGCCGGAGCGATCGCCTGTTCGTGACCGGAAAGCTCTGGCCCACGCTGTTCGAAGTCAGGCTCGTGCGCCGGCATTGATCAATTAGTTCGCTTGAGGCGCGCGGTACATAGTGTATATTGGGAACATTATGGGGCTCACCGAATTTATCGTCCACTACGCGACGCTCATCATCT
>DATCCP010000306.1:0-2494 GCA_036511215.1 Candidatus Krumholzibacteriaceae bacterium | reverse complement strand
CGGCGAGATCGTCCCCCTGAACGGGAGCGAGCTCGCGGCTCCTTCCCACGATGAGCGTCGCGCACCTGGCGCCGAGCCTGACGGCGGTGCGGGCGCAATCGAGCGCCATCATGCCGTCTCCCGCGACGACGACGTTTGTATCCTCGATCTCGAGCGCGGCATTCTGAAGAAAATTCACCGCGTGAATGACGCCTTTGACGCCCGTCATTCCCCATTTCCAGGCCGGACGCCATGCGCCCGTGCCGACGATGAGCGCACGGTACCCGCGGCGTTTGAGCTCTTTCCAGGTGACATCGGCGCCGAACCGCGTCCCTGTGACGAGCTCGATCCCCATGTCGAGGATCGCGCGGACCTCACGCGTGACGACCCCGCGGGGGAGCCGGAACTCGGGGATAAGGTTCATCATGCCGCCCGGTGCATCCTTCGCCTCGAATACCGTCACGGGATACCCGAGGAGCGCGAGCTCGCGCGCCGCGGAGAGCCCGGCGGGACCGGAGCCGATCACGGCCACTTTCTCTTTCCGGTGAATCCGCCCGGGAGAGCCCGCTTTGATCCCGCGCTTCATCTCGAGATCGAACACGAAGCGTTTCAGCGCGCAGATCGCGATCGGTTCGTCGTACCTGCCGCGCGTGCACGCCGCCTCGCACGGTCGCGGACAGACCCGCCCGCAGACTCCCGGGAAGGGATTTCGCTCGCGGATGAGCGCGAGTGCTTCCGCGAACCTCCCGGCCGAGACGAGCGAGACGTAGCCCCGCGCGTTGATGCGCGTCGGACACGCGAGCGTGCATGGAGAGGTCTCGAGGCGCGCAAGCTCCCAGACCTCGCCGCCGTGCGGCCTCCTGACCCGGATCGTGCCGGCTTTGTCTGCCATATCCATCATCCGCGTGCCTTCTTCCGCGGCCCCTTCCGGACCCGCGCGAGCATCGGGTGCGTCCCCGCTTCGGCGCGGAACTTCTGATCTATCTCGCAGCGGGAGCATTCGTAATTCAGCGCACACACCGCGTCGCTCAGGAATCCCATGAGCGTGTAGCGGCACAGGTGCTCGCCCCCGCCGGCGCGGAGCTCGAGCGCGCGGACGTGCTCCATCTGAATGGCGCCCGTCGGGCACACGTACGTGCACGCGCCGCACGCCACGCACCGGGAATGATCGATGCCGAACGGCGAATCCACCTTTCGGCCGATCCCCCGCTGCGCGAATCCTATCGCATTCGCGCCGACGACCTCCGCGCACACGCGCACGCAGAGACCGCAGAGGATGCAGTCGTCGTCGAGCCTCGAAAAACGGGCTTTCGTGACGCCGTACCGCTCAGCGAGCTCGCGAACATACGGGGCGCCGCTCGATCGCGCGAGAAGAAGCTCGAGTAAGAACCGCCTCAGTCTCCTGATCCTCTCGGTGTCGGTCTCGACCTCGAGGCCTTCCTTCACGGGATAGAGACACGAAGCGACGACCCGCCAGCGCTTCTTTCCTTTCTCCCTGACTTCGACGATGCAGAGCCTGCAGGCGCCGTACGGCTGGAGCGCGTCATGCGCGCAGACCGCGGGAATGTCGATGCCCGCCGCGCGCGCCGCATCGAGCACCGTCGCGCCGGGCGCCGCCATGCGCGCCTTCCCGTTCAGCACGAATTTCATTTGTACTTCTCCAGCGCCCTGCCGACCGTGAGATGGTCGAGCTTCGAAACGAGCTCCTCGTCGACCATCATGACGGGCGCCTGGCCGCAGCATCCGAGGCACCGCACCGTCTCGAACGAGAATCTCATGTCGTCCGTCGTCCCGCCGACCCTGATCTTGAGCTCGCGCTCGAGTGCGTCTTTCACGCGCACGGCGCCGCGTACGTGGCACGCCGTCCCCATGCAGAGCGAAATCTCATGGCGCCCGCGCGGAACGAGCCTGAACGCCTTGTAGAACGTCGCGATCGCGTAGAGCCGCGTGAGCGGCACCTCGAGCTCGCGCGAGATGAACCGGAGCTCCGGCTCGGGCAAATAGTGGTATGCGGCCTGCAGATCTTGCAGGATGGCGATGATCTGCGAGGCCTTCCCCCCGTGCTTCGCGAGAATATGCCGCACGGTGCGCAGCTCGGCAGTGCCCTTGAGTGGCTTTGCCCCGGTACGCTCCCGCTCGGCCGAGAGAGCCGCCTCAAGCGCATGTATCGCGTCGACCCTGTTCATCTCGCTATCGCCCCGAATGCGCATGCATCGTAGCACGCGCCGCACGTGATGCATTTCATCCCGTCGATTCGATGGATCTCTTTCGCTCTGCCCGTGATGCAGCTGGCGGGACATGCCTTGAAGCACGCATGGCAGCCCGTGCAGTTCTCCGGTATCACGGCGAAATGGAGGAGCGCCTTGCAAACGCCGGCCGGGCACCGCTTGTCGCGAATGTGCGCCACGTATTCATCCTTGAAATAGCGGATCGTCGTGAGCACCGGATTCGGCGCGGAGCCCCCGAGGGCGCAGAGGGATGTCGCCGCGATGCCTTCCGAGACCTCCTCGAGGAG
>DATCCP010000305.1:0-5483 GCA_036511215.1 Candidatus Krumholzibacteriaceae bacterium | reverse complement strand
GTTCTTTCCCCGCATCTCGGGGACCTCGGCGACCTCCGGAGCGAGGATAATTTCCGGCGCGAGCTCGCCGGGTTCGCGCGGATGCTCCACATCAAGCCGGAGGCCGTCGTCCACGACATGCATCCTGACTATTTCACGACGCGGCTCGCGCGGAGCCTCGGCATCAAGAAGAGAATCGCCGTTCAGCACCACCACGCGCACGCCGCGAGCGTCATGGCCGAGCACGACCTCCCGGGACCGGTCATCGCCGTGACGTTCGACGGAACCGGCTACGGAGAGGACGGGAATCTCTGGGGAGGGGAGTTTCTGCTCGCGCGCTACGAAGACTACGAGCGGCTCGCCGCGCTCACGTATCTACCGCTCCCGGGAGGGGAGGCGGCGATTCGCGAGCCGTGGCGGATGGGGCTCGTTCATCTCTGGTACCTCTGCGGCGACCGGGTGCTCGAGAGGGTCATGCCGCCGCCATGCTCGTTCGAGGGGCTCCCCGCGGACAAGGTTCTCGATATTGCGAAGCGCAAGATCAATTCCCCGCTCACCTCGAGCATGGGACGCCTGTTCGACGCCGTCGCCTTCATGCTCGGGTGCGGCTCGCATGTGAGCTACGAGGCGGAGGCCGCGGTCGCCCTCGAGGCGCTCGCGCTCGACGCGAAGGACGGGGATAAGGCATATTCGTTCGAATGGAAGCACGGGTCGTTCACGGAAATCGACCCCGCCCCCGTCGTCGCCGCGATCATCGACGATCTGGAGAAGAAGCGCGACCGCTCGGGAATCGCGGCTGCGTTCCATCGCGGCGTGGCGGCGCTCGTCCTCGATCTCTCGGCGGAGCTCGCGAAGATCCACGGATGCACCGACGTCGTGCTCTCGGGAGGAGTCTTTCAGAACCGGTTCCTCTGCGAATGCATCATGCGGGGGGCGCCCTCGCACCCTCTCACGATATACCAGCACGCGCTCGTGCCGCCGAACGACGGCGGCATCGCGCTTGGACAGCTCGTCGTCGGCGCCGCGCGGATACGGAAAGGGAGTGGAGATTCCAATGTCTGAAAAGGGGAGCGAAGTGATCCTTCTCGCCCATGGGGGCGGGGGAATCCTCATGAAGGAGCTCGTCGACCGCATCGTCGAAAAGCTCGGAGGCGCACGGGGCCCGCTCCAGGACAGCACCACCCTCCCGGTCGAGGGGGGACGGATCGCGTTCACGACGGACTCGTACGTCGTGAGCCCGCTGTTCTTCCCGGGCGGGGACATCGGGCGCCTCGCCGTGTGCGGGACGGTGAACGATCTCGCGATGTCGGGCGCGCGGCCGGTGTGGCTGTCGCTCTCGTTCATTATCGAAGAGGGGCTTCCGCTGGAAACCCTCGATAGGATACTCGATTCCATCGCCGCCGCCGCGCGGGAGGCGCGCGTCACGATCGTCACGGGGGACACGAAGGTCGTCGAGCGGGGCAAGGCCGACGGTATTTTCATCAATACGTCCGGCATCGGCGTCGTGCCGCCGGGAGTCGAGGTGTCCTCGGCGCTCGCGCGAGCGGGAGACGCCGTGCTCGTCAACGGGACAATCGGCGATCACGGGCTCGCCATCATGAGCCGCCGCGAGGGAATCGATTTCGGGAGCGATCTGAAGAGCGACACGGCGCCGCTTTCGAACCTCACGGAGCCGCTCTTGGCGGGCGTGAAGTCGGTGCGCGCGATGCGCGACGCGACGCGGGGAGGGCTCGCCGCGATTCTCAACGAGATCGCGACCGATTCAAAGGTGTGCATTCGCCTCGAGGAGAGCGCGATACCCATCTCGGAGGCGGTGAACAAGGGCTGCGAGCTCATGGGGTACGATCCGCTGCACATCGCGAACGAGGGGAAATTCGTCGCCGTCGTCGCGAAGGAGGACGCGGAAAAGGCGCTCGCCATCATGAAGGCGCATCCGCTCGGGGCCGGCGCCGCCCGCATCGGCGAGGTCGCGCCGGAGCCCCCGGGGATGGTGATTCTCAAGACGGTCTTCGGCGGCGAGCGCGTGATCGACCTTCCGTACGGGGATATGCTTCCGAGAATCTGCTGACGCTACAGCCGGTTCGCCTTGAGAAGCCGGTACACGACCGGAAGCCCGAAGAAGAGAAGAAGGCTCGAGACCGAGAATCCTCCAATAACGGCGATGGCGAGCGGTTGCTGCATCTGGGCGCCGGTGCCGATCCCCAGTGCGAGCGGAAGAAAGGCGAGCACCGCGCCGAGCGTCGTCATGAGAATCGGTCTCGTGCGAACGCGGCACGCCTCCACGAGCGCGTCATCGAGGTTATTCCCCCTCGTCTGAGACATCTTCACGCTGTGCATGACGAAGATCGCGTTCTCTGCGACGATGCCGATAATCATGATGACGCCGACGAAGCTCGATATGTTGAACGACACGCGTGTCAGCCAGAGGGCCGCGAAGACACCAGACATCGACAGTACGTCGATGATGAGAATGGAGACGGGCACAGTGAACTCGCGGAACTCGAAGAGAAGAATTACGAACACGAGAAGAACCGCCGTCAGTGCGACAATGAGGAGGCTCTGAAACGATTCCTGCTGCGTTTGATACACCCCGCCGTATGAAAGCGTTATGCCCCGCGGAAGATTGAGCGATTCCGAGAGCTTCTTCTTCACGTCCGCGATCGTGTGTCCGAGGTCGCGACCGGAGATCCGCGCCGTGACGGAGACGAGCTGGCGCAGCCCCTCGCGGTTGAGCTCCGCCTCCCCGCCCGTTTTCTCGAACGTCGCGAAACCGGAGAGCGGAATGGAGGCGCCCGCCGGGTTCACGAGCTTGAGCTCCTCGATGCGGTCCAAGTCCTTTCGATAGGCGTCGGGATAGCGGACGCGAACCGCGATCATCTTCTCGCCCTTCTGGATCATGCTCCCGGCCCGGCCCGCCATGAGCGCGTCGAGCTCCTCCTGGACGGCCGTCGCGTCGAATCCCGCCTTGGCGGCGCGGAGCGGATCGATCTTCACGATAATGGACGGCCCCGAGATCACGATGCCGTCGAAGACGTCAACCACTCCCGGCACCGTCTCGATGAGCCGTGCGGTTTCCTGGGCCGTCTTGTGGAGCACCGCAGCGTCGTTCCCGAAGAGCTTGATCTCGATGGGGGATGGGCCGTTGACGAGGTCTCCGATGACGTCCATCATGAGCTGTCCGAACTCGATCCTGAGCGCCGGCTCGGACGACTCCACTTTGTCCCGCACGTCGGCCATCACCTCGTTGATGCCGCGGGAGCGGTGCTGTTTCAATTTGATGCAGAAATCGCCGCTGTTCGGCTCGGTGATGAAGAAGCCGAGCTGCGTCCCCGTACGGCGCGAGTATGACTCGACCTCCGGAACGGACGCGAGGATTCTCTCGACGTGCATGAGCATACGGTTCGTCTCATCGAGCGACGTTCCCGGCGGCGCGTTGTAGTCGAGCACGAACGCGCCTTCATCCATCTCGGGCATGAATTCGCTGCCGATCCGGCCATAGAGGGCGACGGTCACCGCAAGGATCGCGAGCGCGGCGGGAATGAAGAGGTAGCGCCGCTTGAGGAACGCACGTATCGTCGCTTCGTAGCGCGGCCAGAACGGGGGAGTCCCGCGCTCCTTCTGGGCCTCGTGCTCGATGTCGCGCTCCCTGAGGACGAACGAGGCGATGAGGGGGGCCAGTGTGATGGAAAATATGAAAGAGAAGAGAAGCGCAAAAATCATCGTCATCGCGAGCGGGGTGAAGAAGGCGCCCGTCACGTCCTTGAGGAACACGAGCGGAATCTGGATCACGATCGTGCAGGCCGTCGAGCCGGCGATCGCCGGCATGAGCTCTTTGATGGAGCCGCTCGCCGCAGCGAAAAACCGCCGTTCGCCCCGGGCCGCGAATCCAACCCGCGTGAACTGCGTGAATATGTTTTCAACGACGACGATGGCGTCGTCGATGATGAGCCCGATCGCGGCCGCGATCCCGCCGAGCGTCATGATATTGATCGACTTGCCCGCGAGGTACAGGCTGATGATGGTGGCGGCGATCGTCGCGGGAACGACGAGCGCCATGACGACCGTGATTCTCCAACTACCGAGAAAGAGAAACAGAACGACCATGGCGAGTATGATGCCGATGAGAATGCTGTCGCGGGTGTTCCGGATGGAACGATTGATGAAATCGCTCTGATCGTAGAATGTCTCGAAATGGATGCTCCGCGGAAGCCGGATCGAGGCGAGCGTCCGCGTCACCTCCTGCCCGATCTGAACCGTGCTTCCGGTCGGCTGCTTGATGATATTGACGAGGACGGCGTCCCTGCCGTGGGCGGTCGTCCTGATGTAGCTGTCGGCGATTCCCGCCGTCACGTGTGCGAGATCCCCGACCCTTACCGGGACGCCGTTGTGCACCGCGACGACGACGTTTTCGATGTCGCCCACGGAGGCGAGCGCGCCCGAAACGATTGACAGGTAGAGTTCGTGGTTGCTGTCGACGAGTCCGGAGGCGCCGATGCTGTTAGTTCGCTCGACCGCCTCGGCGACCTGCCGCATGGTGAGACGGTATGAGGCGAGCTTTTCGGGAGAGACGATCGCCTGGAATTCGCGTGTGTCGCCTCCCGTCACCTCGACTCTCGTCACGCCGTGTATGCGCAGGAGCGCGGGACGTATCTGGTAGACAGCGATATCCCGGAGCTCGGCGAGGCTCAGCGTGTCGGAGGTCAGACTGTATCCCTGGATGGGGAAGATGGAGACGGTCATCTGCTCGGCCTGGATCTGCGCCTCGCTCGGCAGGAGGTTCCGTATGTTGGCGATGCGCCCCTGAATGAGCTGAAGCGCCTGCTGAACGTCCGTCTTCCAGTCGAGCCCGATCGAGATTTCCGCGGATCCCTTGCTCGTTTTCGACCGGACGAGCGTGACGCCGGGGATGGAATTCACGGCCTCTTCCAGAGGCTTCGTCACCTCGACCATCATCCGTTCGGCAGGCTGCTCGCCGTTGTCGACGAGGAGCACGATGCGCGGATAGGTGATGTCGGGGAAGAGCGACACGGGCATGCGTATCGCTACGGCCACGCCGAACACGATCACCATAGCGGCAAGAAAGAAGATCGCTTTGCGGTACCGGTCGATCCAGGCGACGAGGGTCACGGCCTCTCCGATCCGCTCAAGCGGACCCTCGTCGAGTCGGGGAGTCCGTAATTGCCTTCCGTGATGACGAGCTGCCCCTCGCGCAACCCTTCGCCGGCGACTTCCACGAGGCCCTTGTCGGTCGCGCCGACGGTCACTTCAAGCGTTCGTGCGACCGAGCCCGGGAAAATGATGACCACGGACGCCGTATTCGTTTCATCGTCCCGCAGCACCGCGGACGGGGGAACAAGGAGTACGCCTCGGCGCACGCCCGTGACGACGCGGGCGGAGCCGAATATATCCGTCTTCATGAGGGATCGCTCCTCGGGCCTGAGCTGCTCGAAGACGAGGTGCGCCTTGACGGACTGACTCTCGAGATTCGCCGACGGTTCGATCGC
>DATCCP010000304.1:0-10430 GCA_036511215.1 Candidatus Krumholzibacteriaceae bacterium | reverse complement strand
GGAGGGGATCATCGTTGACGCGGGTACCGCGATCACGGTCGACGTTCTCACGAAGAAGGGGTTCCTCGGAGGCGCCATTCTTCCGGGGAAGGATCTCTGGTACCGCGTCCTCCACGAGGGCACGGCGGGGCTTCCGCTCGTCTCGGACGCGGGCGGGACGATCGATCCCCCCGGGCGGAACACCAGGGAGGCTATTCTCTCGGGCGTCCGGTGGGGCGCGGTCGGCGCCGTGAAGGAGCTCGTCGCTCGGTCCCGGCGGCACGTCTCGAAGGACGCGCGAGTCTGGGTGACGGGAGGCGGGGGGGCCGAGATCGCACGTCATCTCGGCGCGGGCGCACGGTACGAAAAGGATCTCGTCTTTCTCGGCCTCCGTCATCTCTTCGAACTCAACTCCCGCGCATGAAAAAATCCTCTTGCGTTTTTCACGGGGTGTGGTTATATAATCCTGCAAGTAGCAGTCTTCACATGAGAGTGCTAACCCACAAAAAACAAAGGAGAAAGGGGGAAGAAACATGAAGATTATGCCTCTCGGCGACAGGGTCATGGTTAAGCCCTTGGACCTCAAGGAGATCAAGAAGGGCGGCATCATCATTCCCGACACGGCGAAGGAGAAGCCCATGGAGGGCGAGGTCGTCGCGGTCGGCAAGGGCCGCATCAACGAGACCACCGGCGAGCGAATCGTGTGCGAGGTCAAGAAGGGTGACAAGGTCCTCTACGGAAAGTACTCGGGCACCGAGATCACGATCGCCGATGTCGAATACCTGATACTCAGGGAAGGCGACATCCTCGCGATTCTCTAGCTCCTGAAAGGGGTGAAAAGGAATGGCAAAGCAGATCAAATTCAATATCGACGCTCGTGACCGCCTCAAAGCGGGAGTCGACCAGCTCGCGAACGCGGTCAAGGTTACCCTCGGGCCCCGAGGACGGAACGTCATTCTCGACAAGAAATTCGGTTCTCCGACGATCACGAACGACGGCGTGACGATCGCGAAGGAGATCGAGCTCAAGGACCCATGGGAGAACATGGGCGCCCAGATGGTAAAGGAAGTCGCCACGAAGACGCATGACGTCGCCGGCGACGGCACGACGACGGCGACGATCCTCGCCCAGGCGATCATCCAGGAAGGGCTCAGGGTCGTCACGGCCGGCTCGAACCCGATGTACGTGAAAAAGGGCATCCAAAAGGCCGTCGACGCCGCGGTCGAGTACATCAAAAAGAAGAGCAAGCAGGTCCGCAAGCGCGACGAGATCGCCTCGGTGGCCATGATTTCGTCGAACAACGATCCCGAGATCGGCGAGCTCATCGCGGACGCGATGGAGAAGGTCGGCAAGGACGGCGTCATCACGGTCGAGGAGGCGAAGGGGATGGAGACGACGCTCGAGGTCGTCGAGGGAATGCAGTTCGACCGCGGGTACGTGAGCCCCTACTTCGTCACCGATTCCGAGCGGATGGAGACGATCCTCGAGGACGCGTACATTCTCATCCACGACAAGAAGATCAGCTCGATGAAGGATCTCCTGCCCGTGCTCGAGAAGGTGGCGCAGGTGGCCAGGCCGCTCCTCATCATCGCAGAGGACGTCGAGGGGGAGGCGCTTGCGACGCTCGTCGTCAACAAGCTCCGCGGCACGCTCCAGGTCGCAGCAGTCAAGGCGCCGGGTTTCGGAGACCGCCGCAAGGCGATGCTCGAGGACGTGGCGATTCTCACCGGCGGCCGCGTGATCTCCGAAGAGACGGGCTTCAAGCTCGAGAACACGGCGGTCACCGACCTCGGCAGGGCGAAGAAGATTACGATCGACAAGGACAACACGACGATCATCGAGGGCGCCGGCAAGCCGCAGAAGGTGAAAGAGCGCATCGGCCAGATCAAGGTCCAGATCGAGGAAACGACCTCCGACTACGATAAGGAAAAGCTCCAGGAGCGTCTCGCGAAGCTCGCGGGAGGCGTCGCCGTGATCAAGGTCGGCGCCGCGACCGAGATCGAGATGAAGGAGAAGAAGGCGCGCGTCGAGGACGCGCTCGCGGCGACGCGAGCGGCCGTCGAGGAGGGCATCGTTCCGGGCGGCGGCATAACGTTGCTCCATGCCGTCGAGGCGATCGAGGCGCTCGCTCTCGAAGGCGAGGAGAAGATCGGCGCCAACATCGTCATGAAGGCGCTCGAGGAGCCGGCGAAGATGATCGCGCAGAACGCGGGGCAGGAAGGCTCCGTCATCGTCGAGCGGCTCCGCAAGGAGAAATCGGATATCGGCTACAACGCCGCGACGAACGAGTACGTGAACATGCTCGAGGCGGGCATCGTCGATCCGACGAAGGTCGCCCGCTCCGCGCTCCAGAACGCGGCGAGCGTGGCCGCGCTCATCCTCACGACCGAAGTGTGCATAACCGACATTCCCGAGAAGAAGGAAATGTCGGGCGGCATGCCGGGCGGCGGCATGGGACCGGATATGTACTAGAATCCGGGGTTTTCGGATGCGAACGGGCGCTTCCGGGGCAGTCTTGGAGCGCCCGTTTTTTCGTTCCGTCTCCCTGCATCCTCCAGGGAACGTGCGTTCCCTGTAAAATTCGCTTGAATTTCACGTTAGGCCCTCATATTTTTAGTTCGAACATAGGCTCTCGCATGGACTCGCCATGCTTCCGGATTACGGTACGGGTTGTCTCCCTCTATAAACCGGGAGGTTTCGAGTTGAATCGCTTCTACAGATTGGTGCCGGCGTCAGTTCTCGTCATGATTGTTTCCTCGGCGTTCTGGGCCGGCTGCAGCAAGAAGGGTGATATCGTAATACCCCCGCCGCCGGCCGTTCTCGACCTGACGGCGATCATTTGCAATCCTCTCGCGCCGGCGCCCGGCGATACGACGCAGCTGACCGCCCAGGTGCGCGGGACCGGCGACAACCCGACGTATGAGTGGCAGGCTCAGGCGGGAACGCTCATCGAGAACGGCAGTATCTCCATCAAGTGGCTGGCCCCTGCCGATCCGGGAATCTACCGGGTCTTCGTGCGCGCAGCCGTGGGGTCCGATATCGACACGATGAGCAAGTATATCATGGTGAGGAATGTCAACGTGGTGAACAACGGTCTCCGGTACGCGTTCTATCCCACTATCGTGGAAGGCGAGCTCTACTACACCGGCACAACCAAGAGCCTGTCGGACAATACGTTCTACGGCTTCCATGCCTATCATCTGGAGCTTCCTCCGGCCCCCATCGACGTTATGGCGGCGCCGGAGATCAGCGGCGGCTCCGAGTTCCAGTTTTTCCCCGACGGCATCGTGACCTCGTCGATTACGGAGGCTGCCGACTACATCCGGCAGCAGCCGATGAACGTGTACTTTTTTCCGTATCTCGTGGGCCCGAAGAAGGCCATCTCGAATAACGAGGTGGAGGGCACCCTGTTCCGCAGAAACCAGAACCATTACGCGAGCCCTTCTTCGGATCTCGGCATGTACGTATGGCAATACAACAAGGTGGGGCCTGCCGACGACGGCTCGCAGGATCTCCTCAACGTGCGGTTCAGGGCCGGCGCGGGGCCGCTGAGGACTCTGACCGTTGCAAAGGACTCGATTTTCCAGTTCGGCGCGTGGTCCTACAAGTTCTACCGCAACATCAAGCCGTTGTTCACCCCCGATAACGGCACGATCATCTACTTCGCCGATTCGACCGAGACCTACGAACCCTGCCTCATCCCGCTTGACGGAACGGAACCGGTTATCGCTCAGCGGCGGGCGATCCATGCAGGGCAACGCCACGGGATCTTCTTCTACGCCGGCATCAAAGTCTCGGAGAAGACGGTGTTTCAGTGGAATCCCGCGATTGCGACGCAGCTCGGATTCATCGACGACGCGAGAAACTTCTGTCTCTTCGACTATGCCGATTCAACCGCCAAGATCGTCTCGAACGTCGGCAAGATCAGTGAATTTGTTTGGGACCCGAGCGGAAAAATCACGGCCGTCAACGAGGCGGGCGTCATCGTCGCGACCCCCGGAGGTGTGCCGGACACGGTCTTCGTCAAGGAGCGCTCGAGCGACGACGTGGTCGGGGTCAACTGGTCGCCCGGGACCAGCGATCAGAAGGTCGGGTTCAGGTTGGTGCGCAAGGGCGCCTCGCCCGTGGAATCGTTCTCCGCGCTCGTCATCTATTCGGTGGACAACCACAGGTGGTATTACGCAACGCCGCAGATCAGACCGGCCATGTCGACCGAGCCGACCGTGGACTACAGATGGTGGCGGGCCATATTCGATTCGGAAGGCGGCATGTACGCGCCGGTTCCGATTTCCACCGGGGGTGGCAGCGTAGTGCTCTACTATACCATTTGATTCGAACGCACGATCCGGGCTGGGGTCCGTCTCAATGCGATCCAAGCGGCTCGAGCAGCTTCCGCCGTATCTTTTTGTCGAAATCGATAGGCTCAAGGAGTCGTTTCTCCGAAGCGGGCGTAGCGTTCTCGATCTCGGAATCGGGGATCCCGACCTCGGCGCCCCTCCGGAGCTCGTCGAGGCGCTCGCCAGGACGATTTCCGATACAACGCATCATCGCTATCCCCCCGGCCGCGGGTTGATCCGGCTCATCGACGCGGTGCGCTCGTGGGCGTTGCGGCGGCACGGCGCGGCGATCGGCCGCGAAGAGGTCCTTGTCACGATCGGGAGCAAGGAAGCGATCGCGCATCTGCCGCTCGCGATCGTGAATCCGGGGGAGTCGGTTCTCATCCCCGACCCCGGGTACCCCGTGTATTACTCCTCGGCGGTCTTCGCGGGCGCCTCGTGCGTCACCATGCCCCTCGACGAAACGAACGGCTTCAAACCGCGCTTCGACGAGCTCGCCTCCCGCGATCTCTCCGCAGCGCGGCTCATGTTTCTCAACTATCCCAATAATCCGACCTCCGCGGTCGCGGATCGGGCCTTCTGGCGGGAGGCTATAGAGTTTTGCCGCTCGCGCCGCATCGCGCTCGCGAGCGACGCGGCGTACGGCGAGATATGGTACGAGGAGCCGACCGTCCCGCTCTTTCCGCTCGCGCGCGAGGCGGGGATTCCCTACATCGAGTTCTTCTCGTTCTCGAAGACCTTCTCGGTAACCGGGTGGAGAATCGGTTTCGCCGTGGGATCGAGCGAGGTCATCGCGGCCCTATCGCAGCTCAAGAACAATATCGACTCGGGTGTCTTCGGCGCGATCCAGGAAGCGGTCGCGGAGACGATGGAGCGCCATTACGACGCAATCATGCCCCGGATCCGCGCCGTGTACCGCGTGCGCCGCGATGTGCTCGCGGCGCACCTCGCTCACTCGGGGCTCTCGTTCGCCGTTCCCGAGGCGACGTTCTATTTCTGGATACGCACGCCGCGGGGCGCAAGCTCCATGGAGTTCTGCAGGTTCCTCCTCGAGGAATGCGGGATCGTCGCGACCCCCGGGGTCGGCTTCGGTGCGAACGGGGAGGGCTACTTCCGGCTGTCGATAACGGCCAATACGGAGACGGTCCGCGAGGCGGGACGAAGGATCGAGGCGCTGCGCGCGCGCATCGCGGCATGGTAAGGAGGCTGTCGTGCTCGAGGAGAAGATCGTTCTCAGGGGGATCACGGTATTCGGCTACTACGGCGTCTCGCCGATGGAACGCGAGATCGGACAGAGGCTCGAGCTCGACGTCGAATTTCACCACGATTTCACGAAGGCATGCATGACGGACGCCCTCGAGGACACCGTGAACTACGAACGCGTCTACGCGACGGTCATGGAAACGGTCGAAGGCAACCGGTTCAATCTCCTCGAAACGCTGGCCGATGCGATCTGCCGCGCGATCCTCGACGGGTTTCCCGTCGTGAAATCGGTCAGGACGACGATTCGCAAGCTGACGCTGCCGTTCCCCAGCACCCTTTCACACGTCGAGGTGGTCGTTGAACGCAGGGCGGAGGGCGCCTGAGACGACGGTCGTCCTGTCCCTCGGCTCGAATCTCGGGGCGCGCGAGAGGCATATCCTGGCTGGCGTCTCGATGCTCGAGCGGGTCGCGGGTGTGAGGATCCTCGCGTTGAGCTCACTCTACGAGACCTCTCCGGTCGGCATCTCAACGGACAAGGGCTTCATCAACGCGGCGTGTGTCGCAAGCTGCGCCCTCCCGGCGCGGGATCTTCTCGCCGCCTGCCGAGGGATCGAGAGCGCTCGCGGGAGATCCGCCGCGACGAGCGCATCGCGCGATCGCACTCTCGACATCGACATCGTTCTCTACGGGGATGAGGTCATCCGGGAACACGACCTCACGATCCCGCACCCGAGGTTCGAGGAGCGGCTTTTCGTTCTCGTGCCGCTCATGGAGATATGTCCCGGCGCGACCGTTCCGCCGGCGGGACGCTCGATCGCCGACGTCTACCGAAGGTGCGGGGGAGAGGGCTGGGTGCGGAGGGTATCGGGACGGATTGATCCGTTGAACTTCTTGAAAACAAAATAGTTGGAATGATGTTGACAGGCGGGTTGTTTTCCAATACTGTAGGGGCATGAAGGATCTCAGAAACCGGTTGCTCGCGAACGGGGTTCGTTATATCGCCATCGAGGGGAACATCGGGGCCGGCAAAACGACGCTGGCGAGGCTCATTGCCGGGGAGGCGGGGGCCGCGGTTTTCCAGGAAGAGGTGGACGGTAACCCTTTCATAGCGAAATTCTATCAGGATACGAAGGCATTTGCATTTCAGGCCCAGCTCTTCTTCCTCCTGAACCGCTACCGCCAGCAGACCGAGATCGCCCAGCGGGATCTCTTCTCCGAGCTCATCGTCGCCGATTACCTGTTCGCCAAGGACATCATCTTCGCCAACGTCGTTCTCGAGGACGACGAGCTCGTGCTCTACAACAGGCTCCTCGAGCAACTGCGGGGAAAGATCGCTACGCCCGACCTCGCCATCTATCTCCAGGCCTCTCCCGGCGTGCTCCATGACCGGATCCGGAGACGCGGGAGGAGCTTCGAGAAGGGCATCACCGAGGAGTATCTCAGCACCCTGAACGACGCCTTCAATCACTTCTTTTTCCATTACGAGGATTCGCCGCTCCTCATCGTCAATACGGACCGGCTCGATTTCGCCGCCGGCGGCGAGCACCTCGAGGATCTCTTCGGGCGCATAACGGAGAAATTCACGGGCACGCGATTCTACGTGCCCTCATGGGAACCGGGAATATGAGAGACAAAGTGACAAAGAGCACGATTCTCGAGATGCGCGCGCGGGGGGAGAAGATCGTCGCTCTTACCTCCTACGACTACCTTTCCACGAGAATCGTCGACGAATCGGGAGTCGATATGATCCTCGTCGGCGACTCCCTCGGCATGGTCGTCTTGGGCTTCGAGAACACTCTTCCCGTCACGATGGAGGAGATCATCCATCACTGCAAGGCCGTGGCGAGGGCGCGTCCGCGGGCGCTTCTGGCCGCCGACATGCCGTTCATGTCGTACCAGGCGAGCGTCGAGGACGCCGTTCGCAACGCGGGGAGGCTCGTCAAGGAGGGGGGCGCCGAATCCGTGAAGCTCGAGGGGGGAGAGCGTTACGTTCCCGTCATCGAGGCGATCGTGCACGCGTCGATCCCCGTCGTCGGGCATCTCGGACTCACGCCGCAGTCGCTGCACCAGCTCGGCGGCTACCGCGTCCAGGGCAAGGACAGCGAATCCGCGGACGCTCTCGTGAGCGACGCAAAGGCGCTCGAGCGGGCGGGCTGCTTCGCGATCGTCCTCGAGGGAATTCCATGGCAGCTCGCGAGCCGGATTACCGAGGCGGTCTCGATCCCGACAATCGGCATCGGCGCGGGGCCCCACTGCTCGGGGCAGATTCTCGTCCTCCAGGACATGCTCGGCATCCACGAGAAGCCCCTTCCGCGCTTCGTGAAGAAATACGAAGAGCTCGGGCTCAGGATGAGAGAGGCGATCTCCAACTACGTGCTCGAAGTGAAGGAAGGGCGATTCCCCGGGATGGAGCACAGCTACGACGCGGCCGGCCGGAAGAAGGATCGGACCCCCGGGACATGAAGACCGTCAAGGCGCCTCGAGAGGTTCGGGAGATCATAGACCGCTTGAAACGCGACGGCGCCTCCGTCGGCCTCATCCCCACGATGGGGGCCTTGCACGAGGGGCACGCGAGCCTCGTTCGTCTCGCACGCTCCCGCAGCGGCTTTGTGGTCGCGTCAATCTTCGTGAACCCGAAGCAGTTCGGCCCGAGGGAGGATCGAGGGCGCTACCCGCGCGCCTTTGACGGGGACTGCCGTCTCCTCGAGAGTCTCGGCTGCGACCTGCTCTTCCATCCGGCCGACGGGGATCTCTACTCACATGCCGACCGGACGAGAGTCGCGGTCGAGGGGCTCTCCGACGTTCTTTGCGGAACCTCGCGGAGCGGCCATTTTCACGGCGTCACGCTCGTCGTCGCGAAGCTGTTCAATATCGTCCGGCCGGACGAAGCGTATTTCGGGCAGAAGGACGCCCAGCAGGCGGTCATCATCCAGCGGATGGCCGCAGACCTCGACGTCCCCGTGCGGATCGTGCTCGGTCCGACGATTCGGGAGGCTGACGGCCTCGCGATGAGCTCGCGGAACGTCTACCTTGACGACTCCTCGCGCGCGAGCGCCCCCGCGATCTACCGCTCCCTTCGAGCCGCGAAGGAGCGCGTCGAGGCGGGGGACCGGGATCCCGTCGCCGTCGCCGCGGGAGTCGCCCGGATGATGCGCGAGGGTGGATTCGAGGTCGAGTACGCGTCCGTCGTCGACGGCGCCGCCCTCGAGGCAATCGAAAGGATCGAGGGCATCGTGCTCATCGCGTGCGCCGGGAAAATCGGCGGGACGCGTCTCATCGACAACATCGCCCTCAGGGTCGCGGGAACGAAGGTCGAGGAGATTCTCCTCATGTTTCCCGAATGGAGCAGATATGCCTGAGCGTTCAGCCTGCGCGGCGCTGATACTCGCTGCGGGGGAAGGCACGCGGATGAAATCGAACCTCGCGAAGGTGCTCCACCCGGTCGCGGGGAAGGCGATGATCAGGTGGGTCCTCGAGGCGGTCCGGAGCGTCTCCCCGGAGAGAGTTGTCGTCGTGATCGGCCACCAGGCGGACGCCGTGCGCCGCGAGCTCGATGGGGAAGGCGTCGAGTTCGTCGTCCAGGAACAGCGCCTCGGCACGGGCCATGCGGCTCGTATGGCGGAAGAACGTTTTGCCGGCTTCACCGGGACGATCGTCGTTCTGAACGGGGACACGCCACTCCTCAGAGCCGCCACGCTCGAACGCTTCATCGCCTATCACCGCGCCGAGGGCGCTTCCGCCACCGTTCTCTCCGCCGAGATCGACGATCCGACCGGTTACGGCCGCATCGTGCGGGACGGACGGGGCGCGTTCCTCCGCATCATCGAGCACAAGGACGCGACCGACGAGGTTCGAGCGATCCGGGAGATCTCGAGCGGTCTCTTCTGCTTCGAGAGCGCGGCGCTCTTTGACGCGCTCAAGAAGGTCGGACGCCGCAACGTGCAGGGCGAATATTACATAACGGACGTGATGGAGATCCTGAAGGGCGAGGGAAAGCGCGCCGGCGTCTACCTCTGCGACCAGCGGGACGAGGTGCTCGGAATAAACACCGTCGAGCAGCTCGAGGCTGCTGAAAGGCTGATGACCGCGCATGGATAGAATCTATGCCCCGTGGAGGAGCGCGTATTTCACGATGGCGAAGGGAAAGGGCTGCCTCTTCTGTTCGATTCAGAAAGAGAAAGATGACGCGCGGATAGGAGTGCTGGTCCGGGGCGAGCGCTGGTTCGTCATTCTCAACATGTTCCCGTACACGGGCGGCCACGTCATGATCGTGGCGAACCGGCACATCGAGTGTCTCGGGGACATCACCGAGGACGAGGGGAAGGAGCTCGTGGCGCTTCTCGGGCACAGCGAGAAGGCGCTGCGTGAGGCGTATCATCCCGAAGGAATGAACCTTGGCATCAATATCGGCACGGCCGCGGGGGCGGGTGTGGCGGGCCATCTCCACGTGCATCTCTGCCCGCGCTGGACCGGGGACACGAACTTCATGACGGCGCTCGCCGAAACGCGCGTTGTTTCCGAGGCGCTCGAAGAGAGTTACCGGAGGCTCGAGCCTCATTTCAGGAAGGGGAGCCAGTGACGAAGATGGTCGGCACGCACCGGCGCCGCGCCCCGCGCGCGGTCATCGCCGTAGCGCTCCTCGCGGCGCTCGTCGGATTCTCGCTCGCGGTCCGATGGCTCGGCTTCGGGAAGCGCTTCGTGCGCGAGGAGGCGCCGTTCCAGATCGAGGTTCTCAACGGAACGAAGGAGGCGGGCGTCGCGATGGAGGAGGCGAAAGAGCTCCGGCGCCGGCGAGTCGACGTCCTGATCGTCGATAACGCCGAGCGGCTCGATTTCAGGGAATCGGTCCTCGTCGACCGGAAGGGGAATCCGCCTCTCATGCGAAAGCTCGCGAAGATGCTCGACTGCCGC
>DATCCP010000303.1:0-3819 GCA_036511215.1 Candidatus Krumholzibacteriaceae bacterium | reverse complement strand
ATGAAAAACCCCGCCGTCGAGGCAATCGTCCATGATGGCCATGAAGGCCCCCACAAAATGATCGATGGGAATCAGGTTTATGCCGCCTGCCGTCGTCGCTTCCACTCTCAACGGCAGGTGCATGCGGCCGTCGGCGTCCAGCGCGACTCCCATCTCGCGGGCCTTCTTCCCGCCGTGCTCGCGGATGTCCCTCTCGTAGATATTCTTGAAAAAGAGGACCGTTCTTACGGGGTAGTAAACCGCATCGAAACGTATCGTCCGCCCGTTCACAGAATTTCCGTATACGATGGACGGCCGGTAGATGTTGAGCCGGATCCCTTCCCGCGCGCAGCGAGCCGAGATGGATCTTTCTCCGAGGTACTTCGTCTCTTCGTACACATTCGTGAATTCCCCGGTCTCGACGAGCTCCTCCGCGCACGGCCCCGTTTTCTTGCCCGCCACGTATGCCGTGCTCACGTGATGAAAGTATGAGCACCGGCTCTTCGCGGCCAGGGTCAGAACGTTTTCCAGGTTCGCGACGTTCGCGTGCTCGACGTCTTCGCGCCTTTTTTCGGAAAATGAGGTGCTCGAAGCGCAGTGAACAATCTCGTCGATCGAGTTCGCCAGGTCCCCGTAGAGCGCTCCATCGAGACCGAGGCCGGCGTCATCGAGATGCCCCTCGAAAACCTTGAGCCTCGACCTGTCAGGGCGGTCCACTCCGAACCACTCGAGGAGCCGCTCGACCCTCGCCTGCGCCGAGAGCCGGCTCTCGCGGCGTGCGAGGAGGAAGACGGAATGTCCCTTTCGCAGGAGCTCGACCGCCAGGTGGCTTCCGAGGAACCCCGTCCCGCCCGTAACGAGGATGGTGCAAGACCCGCGTTTTCGTTTTTCCAGGATTGAGCGCTTTGATGTTCTGATACGCGCCTCCGTGCCTGCCGGGGAAGTTCTCTCAGGTGTAGAGGAAGCTCTCTTTTCTCGAACAGCCCTGGGAGAAAACATACTTGAGCCACTTGACGCCCTTCGTGCGCGCGCTCAATCCATCGAGCATCGGTTCGATCTCGACCATCGCATTTCGAATCTTGTCCGCCTCCGAGGCGTCCGTATGGTCGATGTAATAGTCGTACTCCAGAATGGCCCTCTTGCCGAGATCGAGGGGCGTAAGGAACCCGTAATCGTGCGATATCGAGTGCCGGTCGGCGATTCTTCTGAACTCCGAGATTATGTGCTGGATGACGTCCGTCCCGTCCAGCGGCACGTAGACGAGGAATGCGAGCATATGCTTGTGCCTCGACATCCGCGAGCTCAGGATCCTGAACATGTTGAGCCAAACGAGGTCGGTCATTTCAGGCTTCGCGTAGAGCCCGCGGTAGAACTCCCGCAGGTCCTCATCGACGGCCTCCGCGATCGTCTCCGGCGAAGGTTGAAGCACCGCTTCGATGAGAGGATACATCTCCTCCTTGAAGAGCAGCTCATATGGATATGCATTTCCCGCGAGCCCCTTGACGAGATCGATCCACTCGCGTTCCGCGAGGTGCGGCAGCGCGAGCATGAGCGTCCTCATCAGACGGCTGTCGATGACCGTCCCCGCCATCGCGCGTATCGCTTCCCGGGCGTATTTGTCTCCGACCACGAAAACCATGTAGGCGATTCCGAGCGCCTCCGTGAAGCTCTCCTTGATCTCGTCCGCGAGCTCGCGCGAGGGGGAGATGAACGTCGAAAGGTAATGCCCGCCGAGAACGCCGATTGCAAGGCCGATTCGCCGTCTGCTCAGGTCCTGCGCGAAGGAGACCGCTTCGGGGAACGAATGGAAGGGCACGAGAAGCCCCTCCTCGTCCTCCGTCGTCGGGTGCATGCGCACGTGGGCCTTCGTGCAGATACCGGGGGACGGATAAACCTCGTTCCTGAAAGCGAAGACGTTCGGGGCCGTCTTGTCGTTCAGGTGAAAGATGCGCCCGTCGCGATCGACGAACTCCATGTCGACGAAGTTGTCCGCTCCGACCCCGTATACGTTCGACCACGTCGAGAATGTTCCGGTGCACACGATATTTCCGCAGACGGTCGCTGCCGGTTCCGCGGCGTTGACACGCAGCCGGTGCTTGGCCGCCTCCCGCTGCAGCTCGAAGGATGTAACGCCCGGCTCCACGATGGCGACCCAGTTCTCCCTGTCGATCTCTATGCCCTTCATCCTGTTCACGTCGATGACGATCCCGTCCGTGAATACAAACCCGAAAACGCTGCCGCCGTTCCCCCGCACGATATAGGGGAGGCCGAGCGCATTTGCCAGACGGACGATCTCGACGATCTGATCTCTCGTTCCGGGCAGCACGACGCAGCGCGGCATCTGCATTTCCGAGAGGGGGAACGGATCGTTCGAATAGGTCAAGAGAATAGCCGGGTCGTTGGCGGCCCACTCCTTGCCGACGATAGCTCTCAAGGATTCGAGGAGCGGTTCGGAGGGTATCCGCTCGATCGTTCCGCCTCCTTTTTCATGGGCGGACACATACTCCTTCAGTGCTTTCATCACGCGCACGGGGCGCATGCCGGTGACGAAGTGGCACTGCCTGTCGCAGATGCCGCACAGGGTGCAGGTGGCGGCGATGTCCACGAGCCCTTCGGTGACGGGGATGCGGTTGTTGACCAGAGCATCGTAGAGATCCATCCTTCCCTGGGGATAGTAGCTCACGTAGTGTCTCGATTCGCCCGATGAGCAGAGCCCCGTTCCGAGGAAGTCGATCTTGCACATTGCGTAATGGCGGCACTGGGCGGCCATTTTCTTCGGGTCATCTGCCGTCATGATTCTTCCTCCATTGCGCCTGTTCGAGAATCACTTTGCTGATTGGTTCGTAGTTTCCCCTCACACGGTGCCCGCCGGGCAGCGTGATGCACGCAACGAGAGTCGAGTCGAGCTCGGAGCAGAGAATGTCCGAATCATGCGTCCCGTAGAAACAGAAGATCTTCATGCCCCGCAGCTTCCCGAGCTCGGGGATCGTCGGATAATCGAGGTTGGAGGGTCCGCGGCCGAGCCAGTCCCCGAGGTGAAACTCGAAGTCGGCGTGATGGCTCATGCCGATCAGCACGATTTCAGCGACGGCGCCGCGGAGGTCCGCCGGGAGCCGGTTCGCGAGAAACGGCATGACGTCGGCGCCGAACGAGTACCCCACGAGCACGAGACGGGTCTTGTGCCATGTCTCGAGATAGTGGCGGGCGATGCGCTCCAGGTCTTTCGCGGCCTCTTCCGGCGTCCGTTTCTTCCAGTAGTAATGCAGAGAGTTCCAGCCGACCACGCCGATCCCGCCAGCGACGAGATCGCGGGATATGCCCTGCTCCGTTGTACCCCACCCGCCGTCGCCGCTCAGGATGATCGCGAGAGTATTAGCAGCGGGCGTTGCGCCGTGTAATTCGACGAGGGGCAGACCGCGCAGCTCCGGCGGCGATGCGGCGCTGCCCGCGGTGTTGTCCAGAGCCGGGGAGCGGCCCGCCGTGTCTCGAGCCGCGGCGGAGCTCGTCGTTTCCCCCGAGGCCGCGATCCTCGCAAATGCGGCTTTGAACTGCGGCATCCAGTTTCTCTGCACGGAGAACCCGTGCCCCACTTTCGGGAGCATGACGATTTCCCCGCGGCTTACCTGACTCACGAACCTTCGCGTGTCCTCCGGGCTGCATACCTGATCTATGGTCCCCTGCAGCGCCACCCAGGGGACCTTGAGCGTGGATGCGGGCAGGAAGCTGTATCCCTTGCCGCCCGGCCCGGGTCCCCAATCGAGGCCGTCGCCGTGGCACATGGGCCGCTTGAGCGGGAGATCCGGACAGAATCCGAGGCTGATCGCGCCTTTGAACGTGTTC